>CAZVEP010000003.1:28299-65528 GCA_964625635.1 uncultured Rhodohalobacter sp. | reverse complement strand
CGACGTAGCGACGTAACGATTTGAAATACTTCACCTCCACCTTCACTAAATCCTGTCAACAGCTGAACCCCTGAGATAAATTCGCAGTTTAGTATAGCAGCTCCTAAACACTAAACGCTATCATTCTTTATGCTCATTCAGCAAAACCATTCTCTTGATAAAGCCTTTACCGAAGTACAAGATCAGCTGAAAAGAGCCGGTGTTGACACAAAACACAAGTTCCGGTTCTTTTCGGTTGCTACGGTCGAACTTTCAGAAAACAGAATACCAAAAAGCCGTATGGTAGTTCTTCGCTCATTTTCTGATGACTGGACGTTCGAATTCTATACCGATCATCGCTCATCAAAAGTGAAAGAAATTGAAGAGAATCCTTTTATAACAGCGCTATTCTGGGACCCTTCAAAGAGAGTACAGGTTCGGATAGAGGCAAATGTATCGATTCACAACCAGGATGAGTTGGCGGCAAAGCGCTGGGAAGATATACAGGGAGATGCCCAAAAAGCTTACACGTCAGTACCGTCACCGGGAACTCCCGTCGACACTATTGAAGATGCATATCAGTGGTCGGAATCATTCAGCTCTGAATATTTTAGTGTGCTGATTTGTAAGGCTGCTAAAATAAAAGTGCTTCAGATCTCAGGAATGGAACATCTGGCCTTTGAATGCAGCAGGCAGAAAGTATCGCAACCCTGGGAAAAAACGTGGATTGCACCTTAGCCTCAAGGATGTAACAATTTGAAAAAAGCGACATTTTTTAAAATCATGGGAACGTGGCAGATACGTTTAGAAGTTTAATGTTACGATAATGAAATTGAAGCGCTTTTTCGTTATTCTACAGTATCAAAATTTTTTTTGATTCGTCCTTTTAAAAACGAATCACTTCCACAAACAAAAACCATTAAACTAACTCATAAACTATGAAATATTTAGCTACGATCAGTAAGCTGATGTTTGTTGCGTTGATGCTCATCGCGTCATCTGCATCCACATCATTTGGTCAGGTTCTATTAGAAAACGATCTGAGAAGCGGTACGGCCCCAACAGATTGGATAGCAACGGACATGGATTTCAGGGATTCCGCTGGAGGATATGCTCTTTTTGAAGTAACTACATCTGAGCTTGAATCTCCATCATTTGATCTCAGCGGCGTCACCGACGCTACACTTACATTTCAAGTAGCCAAGTTTGGTTCGGGAGACGATGGTCCATTAACAGTTGAAGTTTCAACTGATGGCGGAACGACATGGGATGCGCAAACATACACATCTCCTACACCAACCAGTTCTACATATGAATCTGGCGAAATGGCATTTGATGCCTCCATCATTGGTGAAGCAGATGTAAGAATAAGATTTAACAGACCCGACAGTCCATCAGCTAAAAGACTGCGAGATGTGTTTGTTCTTGGCCCTGATGGAAATCCCCTGCCGGATCCAGTTGTTGTATCCACAATTGCCGAACTCCGCAATGGAGCAACAGACGGCACCCGCTATCAGCTCACAGGCGAAGCACTGGTACATTTTTCAGACGGCTTTGAGGCTCGTCGTATGCTCGTGGATGGAACTGCAGGTATCTGGTCCATTGATCCAAATGATAACTTCACAGGAGGTACCACAATTGGAGACGGTATCACAGGCCTCGAAGGTACACTTGATATTGATAATAATGGTGCTCTTTTGAGATTTATACTAGATGAAGGAGCTTCTAATGCAACTGTTTCTTCTACAGGAAATGTCATAACACCGGAAACAATTACGATACCAAATCTCACACTCGACGATACCGGAAAACTTGTACTGATTGAAGGCGTAACTTTCCAGGAAACGGGTACGTTTGCAACGGGTACAAATTATACGCTCGATGATGGCAATGGCAATACGCTGACATTCAGAACCGATTTCTTCGGCGCAGATTATATTGGTCAGACCATTCCTACCGGCACCCTTGATGTAGCAGGAGTTGTTGGCGGATTTGGAACCTCACCTCAGATTTTTGCACGCTCATCAGAAGATTTTATTCTCGACCAAACCTTTGCAAGTCTCCAGATCATCCACAACTCTCCGGATCCTGCTGTAGACTCAGTAGATGTTTTTGTTAATGGAGAGTCCTTTCTTACAGATGTAGCATTCCGTTCAGCCACTGATTTCATTCAGGTACCTGCCGGAGTTGAGCTATCTATTGAAATCGCACCAGCCGGACAAGGCATTGGAGCGGCACTCGATCCTATCCCTGTCACTCTTGCAGAAGGTGAAAATTATATTGCAGTTGCATCAGGTGTACTCGATCCAACTCAATTTACTGATGCAACCGGCAACGCGTTCACATTGGAGGTGTTCACCCCGGCCAGAACAGAAGCTGCTGACCCTGCAACGGTTGATCTTCTGGTACAGCATGGATCTCCAGATGCACCGAATGTCGACATCTATCTCGAGCAGACAGGCCCAGGTACACCTGCAATCGCCGGTCTAGGATATCCTGACTTCGTCGGCTACACCCCAATAGCAGCTAACAATGAATTCATCGGCATTGCTGGTGCTGGCGGTGAGGTTTTTATACAGTTCTCAGCTCCTCTTGCTGACCTTAACGCAGAAGGTGCAGCAATCACCGTGCTTGCTTCTGGTTTCTTCAATGAAGCCAACGTAACCGAGAACAACGGTTTCGGTCTGATTGCCGTCCTTGCCGATGGTACAGTACTGACGCTTGAGGGCTTCTCATTAACGGAGTCTATCGGGTATGCCAATCTGCAATGGCCAGCAACCGCCGACATCACAACAACAGAAACAGTTGATGTGTACGGACAGGTTTATGCAGCCGGTATTACAGAAGCCGACGGAGCTCCAGAAGGAATGAATGCCTGGGTAGGTGTATCGTCAACCGATACAAATCCTGAAACGTGGGCAGAAGAGTCATGGACCGAAGCAACTTATAATGTACAGACAGGTAATAATGACGAGTATGTCGCTTCTATCGGTAGCGGACTTGCTCCCGGCACCTATTACTATGCTACCCGATTTCGATTCGAAAATGAACAGTACGTTTATGGTGGTTACACCGAGCAAGGTGGCGGTTTCTGGGAAGCAAACGTCAACGTATCCGGAGTTCTTACTGTAACTCCAGCAGGCGCAACCATCGCAGAAGCGCGAACAGCTGGAGCTGGCTCATTCTTTGAAATTAAAGGTATCGTCAGCTCACCTGACTTTGGATTCAGCGTAGCAGATTACTTTGTCCAGGACAGTACTGCAGGTATCAATATTACTGACTTTGATGCAGGCGGCAACCGTGACGGCGTAGTAGTTGCACCGGGAGATAGTATTCGAATAGTTGGTGAAACTGCTGTATTTAATGATCAGAAGAATATCGAAGTGATTGAATTCGAAATTCTCAACAGCGGAAATCCACTTCCAGATCCCCAGGTTATCACTGCAGCTGAATATAATGCAGAATCTGATCTTCAGGGATCACGTGTTGTCCTGCAGAATGTTACTTTAACCGATGCAAGTGTAGCAGACTGGCCAACAGATCCCGTCAGCTCAGGCAGCGGTGTAAACGTAACATTCGAAAATGAAGCTGGTGAAACATTCATCGTTCGAATTGCAAGAAATAACACCTTCTATTCGTCAGGGTCTCCTGTACCCACCGGCCCCGTGAACATTACCGGTAGCCTCGGGCAGTTCCGGGAAGACACACAACTCTTCCCGTTCTTTGAAGGAGATATTTCACCTGCCCCAACACAGGTACAAATCATCCATAACTCAGCTGATCCAGCTGTTGCATCCGTTGATGTGTATGTGGACGGTACGCTAACTCTGGAAGATGTTCCATTCAGAGGCGCAACCGGCTTTATTGAACTCCCGTCAGGTACACCTCTCGAAATCGGGGTTACGCCAACTGGTGAGCCGCTTAGTTCAGGCGTAACATTTCAGAATGTTTTCTTTGACCCGGGCAATTACTATGTAGTTGCAAGCGGCGTGCTTGATCCATCAGGGTTCCAGGCAAATCCATCAGGTGAAGATATAGGCTTTACACTGGATATTATTCCAGGTGCAGAAACATCTGCGCCAGATGTGGATACATTCTCGTTCAAGATTAATCACGGTGTAACAGATGCACCTGCCGTTGATATTGACGTCCGCGGTGGCGCAACACTTGCATCAGATGTTGTATATGGCACGACCACTGCTGACTATACTGATGTTGCGATCGGATTGTATACGCTGGATATTTCGCCCTCAGGCGGTAGCGTCGTTGCTTCTTTTGAGGCAGATGTCAACAACCTGGGTGGCCAAACTGGCCTGGTACTTGCCAGCGGATTCCTGACTCCATCCGACGATCAGGATGGTGAATCATTCGGTGCGCTGCTTGTACTTACAGACGGAACAACCGCCCTACTACCGGCTGTATCCACAAGCATCGACGAATTCAGTGATATGCCACAGAAGTTTGAACTCGAGCAGAATTATCCAAACCCATTCAACCCTACGACTCAAATCGAATATGCACTTCCTCAGGCAGCGGATGTACAGATTGCAGTCTACAATGTGGTTGGCCAGCGGGTCGCACTTCTGCTGAACAATGAGCAGAAAGCTGCCGGATATCATACTGTATCGTTTGATGCAAGCAACCTTGCAAGTGGTATGTATCTTTACAGAATACAGGCAGGAAACTTTACTCAGACACGTAAAATGACTCTGATTAAGTAAAATATCCTGATTTTTCAGATTACGATTTAAGTAATCAAAAGGCCTTCCGGTTAAACCGGGAGGCCTTTTTTTATTGTTTAAAAACCACGGTCTTTTCTCCTCTATTGCCCATAAATTGCCACATTGACGATCTAAATTAGATAAGAATCTGATTTTCTTTCCTTATAAAGCAACTATTTCGTTTCTTAAATGCGAACCTTAAAATTCCATGACCCTTATGAACCGATTTTCAACTCTCCTTTTACTGCTGTTACTCACACTTTCGACAGGTGTTACCCTTAAAGCTCAAACCACTATTTCAGAAAAAACTGCAGACATGCAGATGTATGAAGGTTTTTTCGATTTTTGGTGGGACGATGCTGAAGGCAAAATCTGGATGGAGATAGATAAGCTCAATGAAGAAATATTATACGTCAATTCTCTTGCCGCCGGCCTGGGATCGAACGATATAGGACTCGACCGCAGCCAGCTGGGAGATACGCGCGTTGTAATGTTTGAAAAGATTGGGCCTAAGCTACTGATGGTTCAGCCAAACTACGGTTTTCGTGCAACCAGTGATAACCCGCTGGAGCGAAAGTCAGTTAATGAAGCGTTCGCTCAGTCCGTATTATGGGGTTTTACTGTTGAGATCTTTGAGGATGGGCGTGCACTCATTGATGCTACTGAATTTCTGCTTCGTGATGCACACGATGCAATTGGCACCCTGAGAAACAGAGGGCAGGGAAGCTTTTCATTAAACGCCGGCCGGTCAGCCATACACCTTCCCGGAACCTTCAACTTCCCAAAGAACAGTGAAATTGAGGCAATACTCACATTCACATCTTCGACCCCTGGCAGACAAGTTCAATCAGTTGCACCCACAGCAGAATCCATCACACTTCGGCAGCACCACTCGTTTATTGAGCTGCCTGATGATGGCTATGAACCACGTGAACACGATCCGCGATCCGGATATTTTGGAATATCATATCAGGACTACAGTGCCCCCATCGGAGAGGAACTAACAAAACGTTTTATAGCACGACACCGGCTAGAAAAGAAAAATCCTGATGCAGAGGTGAGCGAACCTGTTGAGCCGATTATTTACTATCTCGACAACGGAACGCCTGAACCTGTTCGATCTGCACTACTGGATGGTGCACGATGGTGGGCCGAAGCTTTTGAGGAACTGGGATATGAAAATGCGTACCGTGTAGAGGTTCTTCCTGATGACGCCCATCCTCTGGACATCAGGTATAATGTTATTAACTGGGTACACCGATCTACTCGCGGCTGGTCCTACGGATCATCCGTTACTGACCCGCGAACCGGTGAGATTATTAAAGGCAATGTCCTTCTTGGATCTTTAAGGGTTCGCCAGGATTACATGATTGCAGAAGGTCTTCTTGCTCCGTATGAGGCAGGCACAGAGCCTGATCCAGAGATGCTTGAAATGGCACTTGCACGAATCAGGCAGCTTTCAGCCCATGAAGTTGGTCACACTCTAGGCATCGCACATAATTTTGCAGCCAGTACCAATGATCTTGCATCCGTCATGGATTATCCCCATCCAAGAGCTACCATCACCAGCGATGGAACACTTAGCCTGGATGAGGCATATGATACCGGAATTGGCGAATGGGACAAGCGGGCCGTGGCATATGGTTATCAGGATTTTCCTGATAATGCCAATGAAGAAGAGGCATTGGAAACTATACTGGAAGAAACTGTAAATATGGGGCTGCTTTACATATCAGACGAAGCTGCCCGCCCAAGCAGCGGTATGCATCCGGCTGCGCATCTTTGGGAGTATGGCAGCGATCCGGTAGGCCAGCTCGATCATATTATGGACGTACGTCGAATTGCACTTGATAACTTTGACGAAGAAGTCATTCGTGAAGGACGTCCTATGGCCACCATGGAAGATGTGCTTGTACCGATTTACCTGTATCATCGCTATCAAACTGCGGCCACAGCGAAACTGGTGGGTGGTGTTGATTATACCTATCAAATGCGGGGTGATAACCAGTACGGCCCGCAACCTGTTGATGAAGACATCCAATCCGGAGCGCTCGAAAATCTTATGCGGACTCTGTCTCCGGCCGAGCTTGCGCTCCCGGAATCGCTGCTTGGGTTAATTCCACCCCGGCCGATGGGAATATCACCCACACGCGAACTTTTTCGCGGATATACAGATCCTGCCCTCGACCCCGTGGCAATGGCGGAAACGGCTGCAAACCTCACGTCCGGATTACTCCTGAATTCAAACCGGGCTGCCCGCCTGGTTCTGCAGAACGCACGGGATGAATCACTGCCCGGCTTAGGCGATCTTTTCGATACATTGTTTGAAAACTCACTGCTGATGAATCCTTCAACCGGATATACCGGAACCATCCACAGGGCTGTGAATGTATCCGTACTGCGAAACGCCATTCAGCTGGCAGCAGACAATTCAGCCACACCCGATGTGCAGGCAATGACGAAAATTACCCTTCAGAACCTGGCTTCTGATCTCAACAGCCGGCAGTCTAATGCAGACAACATGTCCTGGCAGGCACACTACAGCTATCTGGCGGGCATGATAGAATCATTCATGGACGATCCATCCTCATTTTCTGCTCCTGAAGCTCCATATACTCCGCCAGGATCACCAATAGGCAGCGGACAAAATCGATTGATTCCAATTGCTACTTGCTCATTCTGATTTTTTGAGACATCTCCCCTTCCCCAAAAAGAATCCCGCAGGAAAGGGGAGTGATTCGCCAGCCGGCGGATCAAGGGGTGTTCAGATTTATTACGCATCTAAGGCAAAAAGATATTAATTACGAAACTCTCTATTCTGACAGTTCACGCCTGCGAGCATTTATATGAGTTTTGGTATATGCAGCAGTCGTTAATAAATTTTTGGAGTAGCCCCCTCCCCTTCATGGGTTGGATGATATTATATTTGATTTAAACCAAGCAGTACATATGTCGTTTACTTTTTCGAAAAACGATCGCGAAATATCCGGTTTTACTTTCCCGATCATGCGAAAGCTGGTTATGCCCACCGCCCGATACTTGTTTTCGCCGATGGTAACAAACCCACATAATATGCCAACAACGGGTCCCTGTTTTATCTTTGGTAATCACGCTAACTACTTCGATCCGTTTCTTATCAACCTGGATATGACAGAGGAACCTACAGCGGGTGTTATGACACGGGATCAGTTTCATAAAACACTTCCGCGCATTTTTATGGACAGCATAGGGATTGTGCCTACCAGCAAATATGTACCTGAACCCGGTATTGTCCGGAGTGTTATGAAGATGATTGATAAGCGCCGTATGATTGTCATCTTTCCTGAAGGTGGACGCCGCTGGGACGGTAAACCAAAACCGCTGATTGAAACGACTCTTAAACTTTTCTGGAAAATGAACATCCCCGTTCACCCGGTTCAGATTCACGGATCGTACCTATCGTGGCCACGCTGGGCTGATAAACCTCGGAAAAGCTCTATCGAAGTGAGGTGGCTTGATCCGCTTCACGCCTCAGATTTTAAAAACTATCAAACGTTTGCCGATACCTGCCGGGACCTCATCGAATTTGACGAGTATACGCCTCCTGACACAGTTTCCATTCATTCCTGCTCAAAGCCGGCTAATGGAATTGAACGTTTTCTTTTCCGCTGCCCCGAATCAGGTGAAACGGGATCTATCTATTCTCCGGATGGGCAACACGTCTACAGCCGCACATCTACACTGTCTTATAAAATGAACCTGCAGTCAAGGCTGGTCGACTCTCATGGAGTTTCACACTCCATTGTTGATATGTTCAACAATATCAGTCAAATGCCGATGATAATAAACCGGGAATCTGTGCTTCTTTCTAATTCCGGATGCAAAATAAATGAGATTAACAGCGATCATGAACTGATAAAAAAAGGGGCTGGTTTTGCGGAACTGACTCCTGATGCACTCCTTCTTTCGCTAGGTTCTGAAAAAATCCGGCTGCCAATCGAAGATATTTTATACATGTCGGTTGAGCAGAATCATAAAGTGACAATAACAGCAGAATCTGGTATACACCAGGTAGAGCTTGTAAATGCAAGTGCGCTTCAGTGGAAGAATTACATAATGCGCCTGAAGAATGGCGAAGAATCTGTAAGAGGTCTCTGATGACATTCTGGGAAATGGACATTTCTGCCGGCCGCTTTTTCCTGGATTTTGCCTGGCTGGGTGCACTCTTGCTGGCCGGATTTTTCATTCGGTACAATATTTCATTTTTCCGGCGATATCTCATTCCCGCGAACCTGTTAGCCGGCATATTAGGGCTAATTATCGGAATGAATGGGTTTGGACTGATTGATCTGACATCAGAACGGCTGGGTGTTTATGTTTATCACCTTCTGGCCCTGCTTTTTATTGGATTAAGTCTCCGTGCGACAAGAAAAAAAATCGGGCTCTCGTCTGTTAAGACCGGCATGCTATTCATTATAACGTATCTTATACAGGGTATAATCGGGTTGCTGATTGCCTTTGCGTTAATTGCCACTATTCAACCTGATCTTTTTGCCGGAATTGGTATGTTACCGCCATTGGCTTTTGGGATGAACCCCGGGATAGCTTACACAATAGGCCAGAACTGGGAAAGCTTTGGATTTGAAAACGGCGGTATTGTAGGGCTTACCTTCGCAGCTGCAGGATTTCTTGCTGCCTATACGACCGGCGTTTTCATCGTTAAACGGGGTATTCAAAGTGGAAACGCACAACTTCTTCACCCTGAGGATGCAGATAATGCCTCATTTAAGATTCCCGACACCGAGCAGGATTTATCAGCAGGCCGAATCACTACCAGTCCGGGAGTTCTGGAATCTCTATCATTTCACATCGGTCTGATAGGAGTTACCTATCTGCTAACTTATCTGTTTATGGCCATTTGTGAAATTGCACTCATATATGCCGGTGCGGCAAATGAAGCTACGACACTTTGGTCGTTTCATTTTATAATTGCTGCAATTTTAGCTCTCGGTATAAGAAAGTTGTGCGATGGAACAGGTGTCTCAGATTACATTGATGACATTACTATGACACGCATTTCCAACTTCTTCATGGATCTGATGATTACTGCATCAGTTGCGGCCATTAGCCTGGCGGTTATCGGAACTTACTGGCTGCCGTTACTTCTTATTTCTCTATCTGTTATTGTTGCAACTTGGTGGACGCTCCATAAACTTACATACTCTCTTTTCCCATCTTTCAAACTTGAAAGACTTGCCTCGATTTATGGCAATATGACCGGTACTTTACAGTCAGGACTGTTGCTGCTTCGGATCCTTGATGAAAAAATGGAATCGCCAGTTAGTTATAATCTTGTTTATGGCAGCGGCCTCGCACTGGTTCTGGGATTTCCACTTCTTATTTTAATCAATGCGCCGGTTCATTATTTTGAAAGCATCACAGCAGGTTTCGGTGTGGTTCTGATGGTGATGGCTGCGTATTTACTGCTGCTCTTAATTACGTTGTTCTACCTGAATGGCAAGAAGTAATATTTCGATAGAAGCTTTTTAAAAAAAAGACCCGCAAGGTTTCATAAAAACCTTGCAGGCCTGTATTAATTCTCACTCCTTAACCATCAGACATAAAAAAGCCCGGACAGCATTAACGCTATCCAGGCTTCAATAACTGAGGGTAACAACTGTTTAGCTCACTACAAGTGTACCTACCATTCCGCCACTATAGTGACCTGGGAATGTACAGATAAACTGATATGTACCCGGCTCTTCTGGTACAGTGAATGTGATAGAGTCAGACTCGCCATCTCCAAGCATTTCTGTGGCTGCAATTACCCACTCTTCATATTCGGGTGAGATATAATCATTATCAGCAGCCTGTAATGATTCTCTGGCAAACTGATCTGCATCTGCATCCATCGTTAACAGCACAAAGTTGTGCGACATTGCTGTTGGGGGCAGATTACTCACAGTTCTCATATTAATCCGGAGCTCTTCACCTGCTGATGCCTCGATAGATTCAAGAATCTGAAACTGGCCGGATGATCCTTCAGTTACCAGTCTTTCGCCACCTTCCGGCACAGCAAATCTAAGGTCATCTACACCAATAACTTCAACTGTGCGAACACCGTCGTCAGCTGGAGCCATAGAAGTATCATCACTTGTTTGTTCTGCAGTATCTCCTCCACCACCACATGCGGCCAACATGAAGACAAATGAAGCAAGAAGTGTACTTATAAATAATTTTCTCATTGTAATGTTATTTATTTGTTTTGTTTTGATTTATAAAATTCGAATAATTTCATTTAGTCCACAGATTGATAAAACAAACATGAATCGCTAAACATTCAAGAAGATAACCTCATTCAGTTAATAGTTTATGAATATCTGATATTATTTGTTCTTGATTCATCTTACTTCCTACATAAGTGTTTCTGATGTTTCCATTTCTATCAATAAGGGTCACACGATCCGAGTGGTCGATAAAATACTGTTGCGTACCGTCCTCTTTAAATGTAGTCGGCGACTTCAGGGTTTTTATTTCAAGCGTCTCCAGTGCTTCATCCACTTCCTGGGTGTTTCCCGTAAGAAACCGCCAGTTTTGCTGGTCGAGATTGTAGTTCTCGGCATATTCGTGCAATATTTCCGGACTGTCTCGCTCCGGGTCGAATGACAAGCTTACAAGCATGAATTCATCCTCATCGGGCAATTCCCTTTGAATATCCCGCATATTATAAGTAATCATTGGGCAAATGTCCGGGCAGTGCGTATATACATATCCTACCAGCAATACATTGCCCTCGTAAGCATCGGGGAATTGAATGGCCGCTCCATCCTGGTCAATCAGTTCGAAGCTTTCATCTGCTATCGATTTTTTTACCGATAGCCTGTCGCAACCGGTTAGCAGAATGCCTGCCAAGCCGATTGCGAAAGCTAGGGATACTACGGGACTCTTCACCATCTTTTTGAAGAAACAGTTCAGCATAATAACACTTATCGGAGTGGAACCGGACTATTTGGTGAATATGGAGGTGATCCACCGTAAGTAGCCTGAAGCACATCATAAATAACAGGCGTGTACGAGAGAACAATCAGTATAATAGCAATGATTATAAACGGCTTGAAATTGCGCAGCCACTTGGCCTCTTCGTCATGCAGGGGTTCCGAAATTGGAAATGTAACGTTCGGCCTGTCCGGATCTGAACCCGGCTTGCTTTTCGAGAAGACTGTCGTGAAAAATGATGCGACAAACATTACAATACCAACAAACATAATCACACCCCCAACCACGGTAAGGTTGATGTATGGCACCCAGTCGGGCTGAAACAGTATACTGTCGGGATTGGCATATGATGCACCGGTATTCGTACGGCGCGGCATCCCCATCAGGCCGCCGATCTTGAGTCCATAAGACATGATCAGAAGTCCAATAGTGTAAATATACGGCATGAACATCGCTGTTCTTTTCAGTCGGATTTCTTTATTCATGAACTGGCCAATCAGGTAAAGGCTTCCGCCTAGAAACGCAAGTAATACCGGGCCTGCTACAGTTAAATGAAAGTGTCCTGGCACCCATGCAGTGTTGTGTACAACAGTGTTCATCTGATATGAAGAGTTAATGATCCCGCCAATACCACCAAAAATGAAGATCACCAACCCGGTAATCAGGTAAGGGAAAAACCAATTATCTTTATCCAGGTAGGGAAGTTTACCCATCCAGCCAAACAAACCTTTCGCACCGCGTTGGCGACCTGCATATTCCAGAGATGCGGCAATTGTAAAAGCCGTGATTAAACTTGGCAGAGCAACCGCAAACGTAAAGATTCCATGCAGAAGCTTCCACTGTGCGCCAATGGCAGGATCCATATACTGGTGGTGTGTACCAACAGGTATTGAAAAGACGATAAACATCATAAATACCAGTCGTCCCGCCATGTCGGAATAAAGTTTTCCGCCTGCGATTTTTGGCAGAAAAGAGTAATACATCACATATGCCGGCAGCAGCCAGAAATAAACCAGCGGATGGCCAAAGAACCAGAAAAGGGTCCTGGCGAGCATCACGTTTACTTCATCAACAAGGCCAAGCGACCATGGCAACAGCATCGTTAGAATTTCAGTTGCTACAGCAAGTGTTGCAATAAACCAGATAATGAATGTCGTAAACATCCCCACTACCGCCAGTGGTGTTTTCTTACCCGGATTTTCCCTTCTCCATTCCAGATACATGGGTATCCAGTTCGCTGAGGCTACCCATGAACCAACTACCAAAAGAGTTAGACCAATATAAAAAAGCGGGTGCGCCTTCAGGGGCGGATAAAAGGTGTAAAGTACGGTCGCTTCACCTAATAATATAACGAGTGCAGCAATTACAGACCCACCCAGCATAAGTATTCCCGAAGTCCAGGAGACTTTACTGTTCAGCTGCTTTTTAAGTGAATATGGAATGAGAGCATTCCCCAGTGCCACGGCAAAAAAGGTGGTAAACACAATCGCATTTAACACACCGTGAAAAGTCAGCCCTTTATAGTAATCACCGCCAACAAACGGGTCGCTTTGAATGATACCGGCTCTGAACAGCGTCTGCATCAACCCGCCGTACACACCGATAAACAGCAGTACCATTGGGATGATGAGAAGAACCGAATTGAGGTATTTTGAGGATTTAGAAAATTGAAAAGAATAATTATCAGTGCTCATAGTTTACTCTCCTATTCTGCGGTTTGAGGTTCGTTGATTTCATCTTCAATTACGAACCTGCCGGCCATCGTATGATGTGCGGCACCGCAAAACTCGTGGCATGCAAAATTATACTCACCGGCTTCGTCAAACGTCACCTGTAAATAGTTGATTGCACCCGGAGCTGCCATAAGGTTTACATTCTTTCTTTCCACTTTGAACCCGTGAATAATGTCCTGCGACGTCAGGTAAAGGTTTACGGTTGATCCCTTTGGCAAGCGAACAACGGATGGCTGAAATGCCCACATTCTAGCTACCATCTGGAGTTCATACTCGTTCGGCCCTGTTTGGAAAAGTGTATCAGTTAAAAAAGGCTCAACGTCTGTAATACAGGTTGGAACCTCAATATTTCGCGCCATTGATGCGTAAACAATTGCTCCAAAGAAGAGACTGAGTAACAGTAAGCTGAGTATAAGTGCTAGTTTTTCTGATTTATCCATATCTACCCCCAGCTAAGCATTTGAAAGTAAATAGAAAAATAAACGACTATAAAAAAGAGAAGTAGCACTATAAAGAAAGCGACGGCTCCCTTTGGCGTGAACTCCTCGTCCAGATTTTGATCTGCTCCCATGCGTATCCCGTTTTAGGTTAGTATTACCACGTTGTTTTTCCCGTTCAACGATAGAGAATAAGGCCTTTTGATGATGTAATACGGTTGCCTCAATCTCATGTAGGGTTTGGCCCTACAAGCTTCTCCATCCATGTTTTGAGAATACAAAACTCCTTGTAAAAATTCTACGTATTTTCATGTTTAATCTCTTTGCCATAATAATTTTTAAATTTATTCGTCTATGCCATCTTTTGATATTGTAAATGAAATTAACGCACAGGAAATCGATAACGCTGTAAATAACACGCTTAAAGAAGTGGCAACCCGCTACGACTTCCGGGGATTACATACTGAAGTAGAATTTTCAAGAAAAGAAAACAAAATTGATATCGTAGCAGCGGAAAGCATGAAACTCCAGGCTGTAAAAGAGATGCTGATTAAGCATTTCATCAAACGAAACCTGGAGCCTAAAGTTCTTGAGTTTGGCCCTGAACAGGGCAGCAGCTCAGGAGCGGTTAAAATGAGCGCAGATATTAAAGAGGGCATCGACCGTGAAACAGCCAAGAAAATTGTAAAAGAGATTAAAGCTGCAAAGCTAAAAGTCCAGCCTGCGATTCAGGACGACCAGGTACGTGTGACTGGGAAAAAGATTGACGACCTTCAGGAAATTATCCGGCTGCTGAAAAGCAAGAAGTTTGGAATTCCGCTTCAGTTTGTGAACATGAAGTGATACTGCAAATAAGCTTTGTTTATTGAAGAGATTTCTGAAGCCATCGTTCGGGATTGACGAACTCACTCCCCTCACGAACAAGGAAAAACAGTACTTCACCCCGCAGATTGTTCTCATCACCTGATAGACCAATCACGTCACCCTGATTTACAACCTGGTTTTTACGGGCATAAATACTGCTGAGATTTCCATAGGCTGTGTAGTATGTGCCGTGCTTAACCAGAACCACTTCCCCAAAATCAGGAAATGGTACTACTTCAAAAACGTACCCGTCACTTACAGCCCGAACCGTTGAGCGGGGTGGCGCGGCGATATCAACACCAGGAACATTCGTGGTTGTCCGGAATACGGGGTGAACCCGCTCTCCGAAACGCTCCGTAATAACGCCATTGTCAACCGGCCAGGGCATTCGACCCCCGCGCAGATCATCAAACTGCGATCCGAAAGACGTCATTTCTTCCTCACTTATGGGGCTTGCACGTATAATTCCTTCTGAATTCGCGATTTCCTCAAGGCGCTGCTCTTCTGCAATAAGCTCATTTAAAGCTTCCGACAGTTCGTTCAACTGATTTTGCCGAATCTGAACCTGTGTCTCGAGATTATTCCGGTCACGCTGCAACAGATCTATATTTCGTCGCTGCTGCTGCTCTTTTTCCGCCAGCTCCTGTGTCTCCTCTCTTATGGCAGCCAATGCCTCACGATTACGCTCACGGGCAGCTTCAAGATCTTTCCGTGCCTGCTCATACTCAGTTTGTGTTTCGCGTATTTCTTCCATCTGCTCTTGCTGATGTTCATCAAACCGGCTAAGATAATAAGACCGAATCATCAACTGATTGACAGATGAGGACGTTAGGAGCAGAGCAAGCTCTTGTGTTCTGCCATATTTGTATATGTACGATAATGTGGACTGATACCGGTCAATAAGTTCGTTGAGGCGGTCTTGTAAAGCTTCCTGCTCGGCTTCAACCAGTTCAATTTCATCCAGAATCTGACGTCGTTCACGATTCATCTGGTTTATTTTTTCCTGCTGAAGCGCAATGACCCTGGTCAGCTCCTCATATTGCTGATACATCTGATCATAGCGTTCAGTTGCATATCCCAGCCTCTCAAGATAACTATCAATTTGTTCCTGCAGATTTTCTATTTGACTGCGGGTAGTTTCCTGCTTTTCAATGAGCTCTGAGCGGAGCTCATCATAGCTTTCCTGAGCTGATGCAGAAACCATCAGGCCGGTCGCAAGAAATAGAATTATTATACTAAAGAGTGTACGTATCATTTTGGCCTGTAAATTGGAATATCATCAGGGATATCAATCTTTAAGGGCGGAAGTTTACCGTTAACCTCAAGCTGCTGAACAAGAAACGTAGCGCGGGACTCCCCATCACCACTGAAAATGGTAATTTTCCTCGGTAGTTGAAAACGATCAATTTCAGCATATCCATCATACTCAATTTTTTGATAGGGTATCGGAGGCTGAGATTCGGAACGATCAACCTGCACCACATGGCCATTCCGCTTATTAATTTCCACTGCCGCCCGGTCATTCAGCAGTACAACATACGTGTCTCCATTATCAAATATCTGATCGATCTCATTCACTTCAATCCTGAAATTGAACAGATCGAGCATATTAAGCGATGCGATTGATCCTACACTGCTCAAAGTGCTTTTATCGGGTGATACTTTCTGTACGATATTATCAATTTTATTGTATATCAGCAATGAATCGGGCTCGATAAGTATCTGTCCGCCTTCCACGCCAATACTGGTTCTTATCGTCAGCAGACTTCGTATTCTGTTTGACTGAAATTCAACAGTTACACGAGAGCTATTTCCGGGTTCGCTCACAAGGGCTCTTCCGCGGCCGGCCATCGTTTCGAGTTCGCCCGAATAGTCGGGCATCATGGCTACAAGTGAATCTGGAGCTACAATAGCAGGATCCAGATCATCATATTCCAAAGCCGCGCCACTTCCGGCACATCCGTAAATAAGAAAGGTGATGGCCAAAAAACTTATAAGTAATGGTGTTGATGATAATCGATTCACGACTGGGCAGATTCAATTCGATCTTTGAGGTACTCTCTGTTTGAGTCATTTTCGAGAGCTTTGTTCCACCAGCGAACCGCCTCTTCCAGGTTTCCAATTGCCTCGTAAACGTCACCCAAATGCTCATATACTTCCGGTCCCGAATCTCCGGTGTCAACGGATCGCTGAATAAATTCCCTGGCTTGTTCATATTCTCCAAGCTTGAAGTATACCCAGCCTATCGTATCAAGATAAGCTGCGTTTTCAGGCTGATATGAAACAGCCTCTTCAGCAAGCTCAAGCGCACGTTCAAGATCCTCACCCTGAAGTGACAGATTGTAGGCGTAGTTGTTCATTGCATTATGGTTCGCCGGATCGAGCCTGAGAGCACGTTCATATGACCTTTTTGCATCATTCCAGCGATCCAGATCCGTCTGAACATCTGCCAGTGTACTCTGAATTACGGATCGAAAATTCCGGTTGGCAGGTGCAAACGATGCGGATTCAAGCCAGGTGAATGCTTCTTCGGGCTGGTCGGTTAGCATGTAGGATGCTCCCGTAAAAAACTGTACAAATGCATCATCTGACGCAAAAGTATTTGCTGAATCAGATATTGAAATCACATCTTCATAACGCTCCATCTGAAAGAGAATTTGGACTCGCTGTCTCCACGCATCAGGCTGCTCCGGCATTAGCCGATTGGCCTGTCTCAATTTTTCCAGCGCCCCGGCCATGTTCTCTTGCCTCAACAGATACTCTGCTGCCAAAAGCTGAGCGGGGCCGTATTCAGGTTCATTTTCACTAAACGCCATCAGTACATCGCCGGTCTGCATTGCCAGGACCTCTTCCGATGGCCTGTTCTGATATTGAGTATAGATAAAACGAACCAGCTCCAGTTTTTGGGACGGGTATATCAGTGGATCTTCCAGCATTGAAACGAAAATTTCTCCAAGCTGATCCCACTGCGACTGTTCAACATAAATTTCAGCAAGAAGAAGCAGCGTCTGCGGATCCCTGGCATTCCGGGCTTTAGCTTCATTAAGAATTTCAAGAGCCAGCCCGGTCTCATTTAACTCAAGGTAGTATTGACTGATGGCCCGCAAAGTCGTCAGATTACCCGGATCAATTTCACGCATCTCCTGCAGCTCGGCCAGGGCAGAATCCCGCATCTGAAGCGCATTGAAATTTCTAAACTTTCTCAGATGAATTGAGAAATCAGATCCTCTCCGTTTCATGATTCTGTCGTATACAGCATTCGCCTCAAGCAACTCACCATAATTTACATATGCTTCGGCCAATTGGAAGAGAATATCTGTGTCATCCGGATGATACTCCAGCGCTGTTTGATAGGCTTCAATAGTCGCTTCATTCCGCCCCGCTTGTCGGTAGATTTGGGCAAGCTTAAGATGGTACCATTTATTTTCAGGCTCTTCTTCTACGGCAATTTTCCCATAGTAAGATGCATTCGTAAGATCACCTGTTGCGAGATAGGCATCTGCCAGCGCAAAACTAACCCCTGCATGGTCAGACAGCTTCATATGTGCAAATGTGAGGTCATCAAGTGCCTCATCGTACTCTTCATTCTCGAAGTGCATTAGGCCGTCGATATAAGAACGCATCGCCTCGGCCTCATCAGCTGTCTGCATAGACGATTCCTGGGCCATTGCAGGAACAAGCCACATCTGCATCGAAAAAATTATCGCAAAAAATACCGCTCGAATCATAAATTGCTCGTTAATAAGGTTGATTCAATATACGATCTTTGGCATTTGATCATGAATTGATTTCGGTAGCGTATAAATTACATCAGTTCAATACAACGTTTAGTGCCCGCTATTCATATGATACCTGACCATTTTATTATTATGAAATAGCTTTTCGAAAAGAGTTGAGTCGTTTAAATGCTCTCAACATTCGCGATCCATACCAGCTAAACCATTCTCCATCAACCATCAGAACACGGGAATCAGGGCATGCTTCTTCGACCTCTTCCCGGTGTTTTTCCTTAAATGGATAGGGTTCACTGCTAAGCAGAACCAACTCCGGATTTTTCCTGCTAAGTTGCTTTAAGCTGGTTTTGGGATAGCGCTTTTGATCACCATACACGTTTTCAAGATTCCAATGAGACAAAACCGAATGTATATAAGTATCGTTGCCAACTGTCATCCACGGGTCTCTCCAGATAAAATACGCTGTGTTTTGCAAAGGTTCGTCCGGAACACTGTCCAGTTCAGCCCTGATGTTATTAATCAAATTTTCAGCTTTATCGGCTACACCACACCTGTTCCCAATTTCATAAATGGCTAATAGTGCCTCTTCTATGGAGCTGATGTCTGTTACCATCACCTCCAGTGACTCTGCGAGCTCTTCAACATGTTCTTTTTGATTTTCTTCACGGTTCGCGATCACAAGATCAGGAGCGATGTTTAAAATAGATTCGATGCGGGGATTCTTCGTTCCGCCTACAATCGGTACATGCACAACCTTATCTTCCGGATGTATACAAAAACGGGTTCTGCCTGCCAGCCGATCTCCAATACCAAGATCAAAGAGCAGTTCTGTGAGAGAGGGCACCAGGCACACAATAGATTGAGGATAGCTCATCAAAAAAGAAATAGGTTACGTTAATTAAGGGACAGGGTACAAACAGTGCCGCACTTTTCATTCTATCAGGCTGATAAAGTAACAGACTCTAATCTCTATTAAAAATTACTGCACACCAACACTGATTAATAATTCCCGGTCTGCGACCTTGAACAGAAGTTATTCGAAAGTCTATTTTTAATTTAATCATTGCCTTGGTACATTTTTCAAACTTTAAACGCCCACTTAGGCCTGCTAAATGAATTATTTTAAAGTTAAGCTCTCCCTGATTTTCAACTACATCATTTTCGCTATTCTTTTGAATAGTGTAGGTGTGGTTATCCTGCAGTTAATAAATGATTTTGGTGTAAATCCTGAATCAGCCAGCATCCTGGAGGCCTATAAGGATCTTTCCATTGCTATTGCGTCATTTCTGCTTGCGGCATACATCCCAAAATTTGGGTATAAACGCTCTATGATTGCCGGACTCGTTGTAGTGACGGCAGGTAGTATTTTCATGGCGCTCTATGGAAGCTTTGTCATGTCTCAGATTCTCTATGCAATGGTAGGTGTCAGTTTTGCGCTCATTAAAGTTTCTGCTTATTCCACCGTCAGCCTTATTACTGTAGATTCCAGCGACCACGCCAGTTTTATGAGCACCCTTGAAGGGTTCTTCATGGTTGGTGTACTGGGCGGATTCTGGCTCTTTGGCTATATGATTGACATAGCAGGCGAATATGAGTCCATCACATGGCTCAGTACTTATTGGATTCTGGCAGCTATTGGCGGAATGGCAACTATCCTTCTTATCACCACAGATCTTGATGAATCGTCTGTGAAAGAGAATAAAAGCACTCCGGGAGAAGATTTTGTTGAGATGGTGAAACTGGTGAAATATCCACTTGTGATATTTTTTGTGCTCGGAGCTTTTTTCTATGTCTATATCGAGCAGGCAATCAACACGTGGCTGCCCACTTTTAATTACCAGATTTTGCAGCTTCCGGATAACATCAGCGTTCAGATTGCCAGCATCTACGCAGGAGCACTTGCCGCCGGCCGTTTGATGGGTGGCTGGGTTATGAAAAAGGTTCACTGGTACAAGGTTCTCCAGTCATGCATTGTAACCGCCGCGGTATTGGTGCTGCTTGTCCTGCCATTGACTGCAGGCGTTGAGCCCGGGTCGGTAACAGGATGGTCAACCGTACCGCTTGCTGCGTACCTCTTTCCTGCCATCGGCCTGTTTCTCGCGCCAATTTATCCGACTCTTAGTTCTTCAGTGCTGAGTGCACTTCCAAAAAACAGGCAAAGTGGTATGACCGGCCTCATCGTAATTTTCTCGGCTCTGGGCGGAACCAGCGGATCAATTATAACAGGGTTTTTATTTGGACAGCTTGACGGACAGGTCGCGTTTTATTTCACCCTTGTCCCACTTGTGTTGCTATTCCTGGTCTTAATTGTTTATAAGAAGCAACGAGAATCTTTCAAGGTAGAAAAGTAAATTAATAATAGACTTCCATGGCTCCAGACGTCAGTTTAAAACGCATTCAGACTTCAGGCGAACTATTTAAAACAGTTCAAAAAAACCGTGTCTTCCCCGATTCGAAACAGTTTGTGGATATGGTTCCTACCGAAGCGCCTGAAGCAATACTGAAGAAGTGGAATGATCAAAAAAACGATCCTGACTTCGAGCTCAAGGAATTTATCGAGAATCATTTCAGGCTGCCTGATAGCACGGGCGATACGATTGACATCAATCAAAAAGATAATTGCCGGGTTCATATTCAGGAACTATGGCCAATGCTGTTTCGGCCAGCAGATGTTAACACCCCTCCTCATTCCTCTCTGATCCCGCTGCCACATCCGTATGTAGTACCTGGTGGCCGCTTTAGAGAAATATACTATTGGGATAGCTACTTCACCGCTCGTGGGCTTATTGCAGACGGCCACAGGGATATGGCACTTAACATGACAAGGAACTTCCAATATATGATTAAAACACACGGTCATATACCAAATGGAAACCGCGTATACTACCTTAGCCGATCGCAGCCACCTTTCTTCATACCGATGATTTCTATGATAGCTGACGAATTTGGGACCGATATCATTGCAGACTTTTTCGATGAAGCTATTCTGGAATACCGGTTTTGGATGGATAAAACAAGAGATGACAAAGATAACAGGCGGGCCGTAACATTTACTGACACCGGCGGCGATCAGCATCAGCTGAATCGATATTGGGATGACAATCCCTCACCTCGGGAAGAATCTTACATTGAAGACGTAAAGGAGTTTGAGGAATCCGGCTTAGAAAACGACACTCTCTTTTATCGACACATCCGGGCCGCTTGTGAATCGGGCTGGGATTTTAGCAGCCGCTGGCTGGCTGACATGTCTAACCTGGCCTCTATCGAAACAACAAATATTCTGCCAATCGACCTGAACACCCTTCTTTGGTATGCTGAAAACAGACTGGCAAAGTGGAGTGATATTCTGGGACATCCGAAGCAAGCAGCTACATTTCAGCAACTGGCCGACAAACGAAAATCGTCTATTAATCAGCTGATGTGGGATTCAGGCCGCAGCTCTTTTTTCGACTATCATATTCACCGCCAGCAAATGACCGACACATATTCGCTTGCTGCCGTTTACCCGCTATATTTTAAATTGGCGGACCCAGCACAAGCAAAGGCCGTAGCCAAAACTCTTGAAAACAAATTACTTAAAGATGGCGGATTGCTTACCACAACTTCAGAAACCGCCCAGCAATGGGACGCTCCCAATGGTTGGGCTCCGCTTCAATGGATGGCAGTTATTGGGCTTGAAAACTATGGGCATTCAGCTCTTGCAAACGAAATTAGAACCCGCTGGCTCAGGCTCAATGAACAAGTCTACTCAGAGACCGGAAAGATGGTAGAAAAGTACAATGTGTCCGACATTCATAAAAAGGGCGGTGGCGGCGAATATCCTTTGCAAGATGGGTTTGGCTGGACTAATGGTGTGTTCAGTGCACTTTCTGACAAATCTTAGCCAACCTTTTTTGGCTCAATTCCGAGGATCAGGAAAACTTGCCAAGAACACTTTCGGCCTGTGTTATATAGTGTCCCCCAAATAAGTTTACATGCACCAGCAGAGGGTAAAGATTGTAAATCGGTACCCGCTCTTCAAATCCATTTTCGAGTGGGCTCGCTGATTCATATCCGCTATAAAAGTCCGGGGAAAACCCACCAAACATTTTACTGAATGCAAGATCCATTTCCGGATGTCCGTAATAGACGGCCGGATCAATCAGTACGGCCCGGCCATTACTGTCATACAAATAATTGCCGCTCCATAAATCACCGTGGATTAATCTTGGCGTTGTTTTGGGCAGCAGATCATTAAGCTTTGCTGACATTCGATCCCAATGATTTAAAACCGATGGATCCATTTTATCTGCATTTACAGCCATCTTTAGTTGCGGCTTGATGCGTTCCTCACTAAAAAATGTTGGCCAGTCCTGGTGTTCATTATTGCTCTGTGGCAGACTTCCGATATAATTGTTTTCCTCCAGCCCAAATGTTTCTGCTTCTGTCTGATGGAGCCCGGCAAGGGCCGATCCAAATTCTTTCGGGTTTCCTCTTCTGCCCGTTTCGATGAATTCTATTACAAGAAAACCGGGTGAGGTACCGGCAGGCGCTTGCGAAGCAATCACATCCGGAATGCGGAGCTCAGTTGATGCTGAGGCAAGGAGTCTCAATCCATCTGCCTCTTTCTTAAAAAAGTCATCTGGTACACTGCTGTTATATTTTATAAACAGGTCTCCTTCATTTGTACTGATCCTGTATGCGTGATTGATACTTCCGCCCGAGACAGGCGATTCGTTATCAATTACAATATTATAGTCATCATTCAGCCGGTCTTTAATCGCTTGTGGTAGTGACATAGCTTAGAATCTCCTTTACTTAAATTTAAACATCAGTTTTCAATTTTTCCTTCAAGCTCGTCGAGAAGATTTTCGCAGCTTCTCTTTACGATATCGAAAACATTCTGAAACCCCTCCATTCCGCCATAGTAAGGATCTGGCACTTCACCATCGCCGGGTGAAGGATCATATGCACGCAGCATAAAAATCTTATCTTCAAACGACCCGGACTTATCGAACGCTTTTATATTCTCAAGGTTTTCATGGTCCATCGCAATAATCATATCGAATTCGCCAAGATCTTCATCCTCAAATCGTCGTGCGCGCGATTTCAGTTCTATTCCCCGCTCTTTTGCCGTTTGTCTGCTTTTACTATTTGCAGGTTCTCCAATGTGATATGCTGACGTACCCGCAGAATCAATATAAAAGTAGGATTGAAGTCCCCGCTCATTCACCAGATGCTGAAATATACCTTCCGCTGTTGGGCTCCGGCAAATATTCCCCAGGCAGACAAAAACAATTTTAAATGGTGACTCTTTTTTAATAACAATCATATGAATCTATTTATAAAATTTAAGCGCATCTATATTTCCGCTGATAATAAAAGGTCAAACGTATCTATTTGAAGTTACTGCGTAACGATATTAACCGTAAGTAAACTTAAAAGTTTATAGGAACCTGTTATCAATTAAACCGAACTAAAAATGGCTGACTTCACTCGCATTGTCAAAGATCTGACTGACCGGTCCTGTAACAGTTTCTTTTATCAATCCGATAAGTAGTTTGGCTGTTATTTATTACTCTGAAATATTAATGATATAGAACTATTGAATTGGCATCACCAGGCCTGCTTTCAGAAAGACCCGTGCGATATGTAAAAGAATATTTTTAAATATTAATATATTTTAATAATTTGATCTCCCAATAAAAGACTTATGGAAAAAAATAAAAACAGTAAAGGGAATATATTCATTGTAGAGGACGACATGTTGCTCTCACTCGTTGAGGAGCGTCTTCTTATGAAGCTGGGATATACCGTGATTGGAAAATCCGTAGCGGGAGAGGATGCTGTACCCAAAATTAAAGCTACGAAACCAGATGCCATTCTAATGGACATCTCACTCAGTGGCAAAATGGATGGAATTGATACGATGATGGAGGTTCGAAGCTTTTCTTCAGTTCCTGTCATTTATCTCTCGGGCAATTCAGACCAGCTCAACCTCGAACGTGCCAAGAAAACGCATTACGTCGATTATCTCGTAAAACCCATTACAGAGCATGATCTTATTGAGCCATTGAAGAAAGCGATAACTGTCGGTTATAAAGGTAAATCTTCAAAGAGGTCTATTAATCACGTAAGTCAATAAGCGTCCTGCCTACCTGGTTACCTTTCAATATGGTCTCAATTTCTCTTGGCAGATCACTGAGCCCGCATTTATGGCTCATGCTTTCCAGGTTTGATGGTTTCCATTTATTTGCCAGCTTATTCCAGATTTCAACTCTGTCTTTCATCAGGCAATTACCTGAGTCAATTCCCATAACTGAAATGCCGCGAAGTATCAGCGGATAAATGCTCGTCTCAAGTTTTCCACCTAAGATATTCCCGCAACAGGCTACAACACCATTGTGATCAGTTTGTCGAATGACAGCGTCCAGCATTTTGCCACCAACAGTATCAATTGCAGCCGACCATCGGGGTGAAAGCATTGGCGAATGCGGCACATCAGTGACCCAATCCCTGCCTGAGACCTTAGCAGCCCCAATTTTTCTTAGAAATGGCTCTTGATCAGCTTTCCCCGTTACCGCAATTACCTTAAACCCTATCTTTGCCAAAATCGCAACGGCCAGAGATCCAACGCCACCTGTTGCCCCTGTAACAAGCAAAGGGCCATTATCTAATGCTATATCTTGGTCTACGATTTTCTTAACGCCGTAAGCTGCTGTAAACCCTGCAGTCCCCAATATCATACTTTCCCTGAGCGTAAGCTCTTCCGGCAGCTGCACACACCAGTCAGCCGGCACACACACATACTCGCCAAATCCGCCTGACGTATTTTGTCCCAGATCGTATCCGGTAACAAGAATCTCATCACCAACGCTTATACGTGAATCGGTGCTCCATTCAACTACACCGGCCGCGTCAATGCCGGGAGTATGAGGGTATAATTTTGTAACACCGGGCTTTCCGGTTGCTGATAGGGCATCTTTATAATTAAGGGAGGAATAGTGTACCCTGATCAGCACATTGTGATCAGGCAGATCTGTTGTGAGTCTTTCGTCGATTGATAGTGTGGTACCTCCGCTATTATTTTTCCTGGCTACAAGGGCTTTGAATTTTAAATCTGGTTTCTCTGGCATGAAGTATCAGTTGATATAAATTTTAGTAACTATTTTAAAAGTTCGCTTATCGCAGAAAAAGCTTTTTCAGCAGATATAGCTTTTTACCAAACGGCGGGTAACGAAATGAAGGATCCGGCCAGATTGAACGATGCATCACGGCATGCGGGCGAGTGAAACATTTAAAGCTATACTTACCATGATACTGCCCCATTCCACTTGCTCCTGATCCCCCAAATGGCAAATGAGGGTTCGCAATTTGCATGATTACATCATTCACACACGTGCCGCCATGTGGTAACTGATTGATTAATTTATCTGTAAACTGATCCTCGTCGGAAAAAATGTAGAGTGCCAACGGAGACGGAAGCTGACGCAGCAAGTCCAGCGGCAATTTTTGATCGCCATATGTCATAATGGGCAATATCGGGCCAAAAATCTCTTCTTTCATGATCGGGTGCTCCCAATCCACTCCATCTAAAATCGTTGGCTCGATATAACGGTCTTCGATATCCGTCTTGCCACCATGAAGTATATGAGAATCCACCATCAGGTTTGTAAGCCGCTCAAAGTGACCATTATTAATAATGCGCCCATAATCCTTTGACTTTTCAGGCTTTCTGCCGTAGTACTTTTTGATCGCTTTCGTCAGCTGATTTACCAGCTCGTCTTTTTCCTGCCTGTGGACCAACACAAAATCCGGTGCGATGCAGGTCTGGCCCGCATTCATAAATTTACCCCATGCAATCCGGCGCGCAGCTGTTTTGATGTCCGCATCTTTATGTACTACTGCCGGACTTTTTCCGCCAAGCTCCAGAGTAACGGGAATCAATTGTTTTGCAGCTTTCTCCATTACGATTTTTCCGACACGGGTACTTCCTGTAAAAAATATCTTATCGAATGATTGATCTAGCAGCTCCTGGTTAACGTCAACACCTCCTTCAACCACATGAATGTAAGATCGATCGAATGTTCCGCTGATCATGCGCCTGAGGAGTGATGATGTGGCTGGAGCAAGTTCTGATGGTTTCAAGATAGCACAGTTACCTCCCGAAATAGCCCCAACAAGCGGAAGCATCAGCAGGTAAACAGGGTAGTTCCAGGCTCCAATAATTAGCGATACACCGTATGGCATATGGCGAATTTCATTTTTCGAGGGCAGTGATAACAGATTTGCCCAGGCTTTTTGAGGTTTGGCCCACGATTCGAGCTTTTTCAGGTGAAGGTCAATCTCCTCCAGAATGGTGACAATCTCAGCGCTTACTACCTCCATTTCCGGTTTTTTTAAGTCGCTTTGCTCGGCTTCGCTAAGCTCTTTCTCATGAATCACCAGCATTGCCCTGAGTTTCTCGAGATTCTTTTTTCTGAAATCTATATCCCGGGTCTTACCCGATTCAAAAAATGTTTTCTGATCCCGTACAAGTTCCTCGTAGTTCATGGTACTTCTCCTATTTTTCCCTGCCTTTAAATGTTTCCATCGAGCCGTACACACCAAGTAGATTACCCGCCACCCAATCGAATGCTGAAGCAGGTAATAATGATTTAATAAGCGGCACAAACCGAACCATAAAAGGCGCCTCAATTTTATTCTTCTTCTTGCTGATACCTTTCATCATTAAACCAACCATTTGATCCGTCTCCAGAAGCGGAACAAGCAGCGGTGGTTTCACACCATCAAACATCCCCGTTTTTATATAGCTGGGAATAACGGTCGTCACTTGAACACCACTCTCCAATCTATCCATCTCAAGCCTGAGTGATTCCGACCAGCCAATCACAGCCCACTTGCTAGCTGCATAAACACTCATGAAAGGATTACCGATATAACCCGACGCCGATGCAAGGTTAACGACATGCCCGGATCTACGCTTGATCATTTCGTTCAGAAAAGCATGAGTCACCCACATACTGCCGGTTGTGTTGATGTCTATGGTTCGTCTAATCTCATCCATGCTGTGTTCGTGAAACATCTTCTTTCCGGCTACTATTCCAGCGCAGTTGAGAATAAGATCGGGTATTACTCCCTCTTCTTTTAGCTTTTCTGCATGGTCTGTAATGGATTTCTCAGAGGACACATCCACGTCGTGAACCACCACTTCAGTATCGCCATCAATTCCATCCGCTACGGTGTTTAACGTATCCGGATTTCTGTCCCATAACACGAGCCTGGTGACTCCTTTTGAAGCGACCTTTTCAGCAAACCGACGACCGATCCCACTTGCCGCCCCGGTGATTAAAATAGTTTTATTTTTAAAATAGGTGCTCATCAGTGAATATTTTTAATTCAGCCTTGAACTGTAATATATCAAAAGCTGAACGAATTACACGGGTGCAGTTAACCTTCTGACGTCCAAATGATTAAATTCATCAGCACATATTTGAGTGTTAATCCTCTCCTGAAAAGTTGATATATTCAATACAGTAATTTTAACGAAATTTCCTTTTATGAAACGCTCTGCTTTTTTTTCCATTATCGTTGCTCTTGTTATTCTATCAGGCTGCGCTGGCTCAATATCACCTGAAATGGCTGAATCCGGTATCACGGATGAATCTTTGATGTCTCACATTGACGTTATCTCTTCTGATGAATATGAAGGCCGTGCACCTGCCTCACCCGGCGAAGATCTCACTGTTGAATACATGGTTGAACAACTCCGGGAGATAGGAATTGCACCAGGTATGCCCGACGGATCCTATATCCAGGAATTTCCTCTTTTGGGTCAGCAGGTAGATGCTTCTGCAGCCACCATAACCATTTCATCTGGAGGTGACGAGTCAGACCTTGAATATTCCACAGAGTTTATGGCCTGGCCGAGTAATGAATCTGAGCAGATTGATATCAGCGACGCAGAGCTTCTCTATGTAGGATATGGCATTCAGGCACCCGAATTTGATTGGGACGACTACAAAGATGCCGACGTACAAGGGAAAGTACTCGTCTTTAAAAACAGTGATCCCAATAACGATCCGGAGATTTTTGAGGGGGACTCGCGCCTGTATTATGGACGCTGGAGCTACAAATTTGAAAAAGCTGCTGAAATGGGGGCACTGGGTGCAATCATCATTCACACCACGCCAACAGCTGGCTATCCGTGGAGTGTGGTCTCAAACAGCTGGGGACGCGAACGGTTTTTGCTTAAAAGTGGTGACGACAATGTTATGCAGATGCCCGAATTCAATGGCTGGTTTACTCAGGAGAGTAGCAGCCAACTCTTTTCTGATGCGGGACTCAACCTTACAGATATGCTTGAAGCGGCCGATAGCCCTGACTTCTCTCCCGTTGCTCTTGATGGTGTTACGATGGACGTTGCACTTTCAGCAACCTATAGCGATATGAGTTCCCGCAATGTAATCGGCAAAATTACAGGAAACGATCCTGATCTGATTGATGAACACGTCATTTTCTCAACCCACTATGATCACCTGGGAATTACAAATCCGGTGGATGGAGACTCAATTAATAATGGTGCCTGGGACAATGCTTCCGGTGTGGCCGCTGTACTTGAAATGGCGAATGCGCTCAATAAAGTGAGCAGTGATTTGCGTCGTACCGTACATTTCATGTTTGTAGGTGCTGAAGAGATGGGGTTGTTGGGATCCAAATATTGGTCAGAGAACCCAACGGTTCAACCCGGAAAAGTATCTGCGAATTTCAACATCGACAGCATGCAGATTTTTGGTGAGACTGAAGACCTGGTGCTTGTTGGCTACGGACGAAATTCACTGACGGATGTGTTCCGGGAACATGCAGAGGCTGCGGGCCGAACTATTGAACCTGACCCACAGCCACAACAGGGATTCTTCTATCGATCAGATCACTTTTCATTTGCCAGAGTCGGTATTCCGGCAATCTATCCCAATCCGGGCCGGAATTTTATCGATAAGCCCGACAACTATAATGCTACGGTTGACAGCGTGACTGCTGCAAACTATCATTCGGTTTCAGATGAAATCAACGAGTATTGGGATATGAGCGGCATGACAAACGATACGCACCTCATTTTCCGAACAGCACTCGACGTGATAAATCGTGACGAAATGATGGAATGGGAAGCAGGCGACGAGTTCGAAGCTATCCGAAATGAAATGCTCCAGGCTGTAGAATAAACTACATTCAGCATTCATATTGAGGGGCTAGATTCAGTCGTTTCAATAACTAATTAGCTGTGCGTGCATCACACCTGCACCTTTTTGATCTCGAAATTATAGCCTAAAATCATTCTATGAGTCACTCTCAGTTTCCATATTCCCGGCCGCGGCGCTTGCGAAAATCGACTAACATTCGGCGAATGGTCGAAGAGCACCACTTGACGCCTTCCGATTTCATTGCGCCTTTATTTATTATGGAAGGATCCGGCACCAAAGAAGAGATTCCATCCATGCCGGACTACTACCGTTTTACACTCGATTTGCTGATGAATGAAATTCAGGAGATCAGTGAGCTTGGAATCCCGTCCGTGCTGTTGTTTGTAAAAGTACCCGATGAAAAGAAAGACAACAAAGGGTCTGAAGCACTCAATCCGGATGGGTTAATGCAGACGTCCGTCCGTACTATCAAAGAGGCGTTTCCCGAGATGGTTGTGATGACAGATGTTGCCCTGGATCCCTACAGCAGCTATGGCCATGACGGAATTGTAGAGGACGGTCAGATTTTGAATGACGAAAGTGCCGACCTGCTTGCCAAAATGGCGGTAAGCCACGCTGAGGCAGGCGCCGATTTTGTGGCGCCATCAGATATGATGGACGGAAGAATTCTGGTGATGCGCGACGCCCTTGAGGAGATGGGATTTCATCAAACCGGTATCATGGCTTACAGTGCAAAATACGCCTCAAGCTATTATGGCCCGTTTCGTGATGCACTAGACAGTGCTCCGGGGTTTGGGGATAAAAAAACCTATCAAATGAACCCTGCAAACAGCCTTGAAGCTATCAAAGAAGCCATTTCTGATGAACAGGAAGGAGCAGATATTGTTATGGTAAAACCAGGTCTTCCCTATCTCGATATTGTTCGTGCTGTAAAAGAATCAGTTCATGTGCCGGTGTCTGTTTATAATGTCTCAGGCGAATATGCCATGATAAAAGCTGCTGCAAAAAACGGGTGGCTAAATGAAGAGGATGCAATGATGGAGGCACTGATCGCGTTTAAACGTGCAGGTGCTGATCTCATCGCCACATATTTCGCTAAAGAGGCGGCACGATTGTTGTAAAGACGTATCAGCACTTATCTGTACTGCTAAATGGCAGACAGTAACCCATCAAACAAATAGTTTAATAACGATATACAGATGAAAAGAGTAGCATTATTTTTAGCCACAAACCTTGCGATCATTATTGTTGCAAGCATCACCCTGTCCCTGCTTGGGGTTGGGTCGTTCCTTGATGAAACCGGAACCAACCTGAATCTTCAGGCACTCCTCATATTCTGCTTCGTATTTGGAATGCTTGGGTCCGGGATATCACTGCTATTGTCAAAAAAGATTGCCAAGTGGACCACAAAGGTCAGAGTCATTGATGAACCATCAAATGAACGCGAACGGTGGCTTGTACAAACTATTGAAGATCAGGCCAGGGATGCAGGTATAGGAATGCCTGAAGTGGGCATTTTTCCGGCCCAGCAAGCTAACGCATTTGCTACCGGAGCCAACCGTAACAAAGCTTTGGTTGCGGTTAGCGAAGGCATGCTCCAGCGGTTTGACCGTGACGAGATTAAAGCTGTGCTTGGACATGAAGTAGGCCACGTCGCTAATGGCGATATGATTACGCTTGCCCTGATCCAGGGAGTTGTAAACACATTTGTTATGTTCCTTGCACGAATCATCGGGTTTGCAGTGGACCGCGTGATTCTAAAAAATGAACAGGGCCTTGGCATCGGCTATTTTATCACAACTATAGCTGCAGAAATTATTCTGGCGATTCTTGCATCAACCATTGTCTTCTGGTTCTCCCGACGCCGTGAATTTTATGCTGATGAGGCCGGAGCACGATTCGGATCCCGCCAGGGCATGATAGCTGCACTACAGCGGCTGCAGAAAGAGTCTGAAGTTCCAAACCAACTGCCAGATTCTATGCAAGCATTTGGCATAACCAGCGGCAAAAAGAAGGGATTCAAAGCTTTATTTACCACACACCCTCCTCTTGAAGAGCGAATTAATGCGCTCAGAAATATGACGGACTAACAAATTAGAATATAGACTTGAGTCGTGAGTCCTGAGAATTGTTCTCTTTGCTCACGACTCAGGACTCAATACTCATGACTAAACACCTTATGCTTTTAAAAAGCGAGTATCTTTACGAGAGAGCTAAAAAATTCATACCGGGCGGCGTCAATTCGCCTGCCAGGGCGTTCAAATCTGTCGGGGGCGTTCCTGTCTTTTTTAAAAAGGCAAAGGGATCCATCATCACAGATGAGGATGACAATACCTACATCGATTATGTAGGATCATGGGGACCGATGATACTTGGCCATGCATATCCGCCCGTCGTTAAAGCCGTGCAGGATGCATCGTTTAATTCAACCTCATTTGGCGCTCCGACTATTGCAGAAATTGAGATGGCCGAACTCGTCCAGCGAATGGTTCCAAACGTAGATAAAGTCCGCATGGTGAATTCCGGCACGGAAGCGTGCATGAGTGCTATTCGGGTAGCACGCGGCTATACCGGACGCGATAAAATCATCAAGTTTGAAGGCAACTATCACGGACATGGTGACTCTTTTCTGATTAAAGCAGGCAGTGGTGCCTTAACACTTGGAATGCCAAGCAGTCCTGGTGTGACAGAAGGAACGGCGAAAGACACACTAAATGCTGACTACAACGACCTTGAAAGCGTCAAAAAACTACTCGATGAACATAAGGGCGAAGTTGCTGCCATTATCCTTGAGCCGGTTGCTGGAAATATGGGTTGTATTCCGCCGAAGCCTGACTTTCTTGAGGGGCTAAGAAAACTGTGTGATGATCACGATGTAGTTCTTATTTTTGATGAAGTCATGACCGGATTCCGACTCTCCAGAGGTGGCGCACAGGAACGGTTTAATGTATGGGCTGACCTGGTAACCTTCGGGAAAATTATCGGCGGCGGTCTCCCTGTTGGTGCATATGGCGGCAAGCAGGAAATCATGGACGTGGTAGCGCCGGATGGCCCTGTTTACCAAGCCGGAACACTTTCAGGTAATCCGCTTGCAATGAGTGCCGGAAAAGCACTTCTTGGCGTACTCGATAAACACCCTGAATATTATGTAGAGCTTGAGGAGAAAACAGAATATCTGAGAAAAGGGCTTGCCGAGGTTCTCACAAAACATGATGTAACCTATCAGATGCACCAGGTTGGCTCGATGCTGAGTATCTTTTTTACTGATGCAGAAGTCATAAACTTTGAAACGGCCAACACAACGGATCAGGACTTTTTCAGGAAACTTTACCATCAGCTCCTTAAACGAGGCATTTACCTGCCCCCATCTCCCTTTGAAAGCTGGTTCCTTTCAAAATCCTTAACCTACGAGATGCTCGACAAAACAATCGTGGCAATGGATGAATCACTTGATGAACTCGCTTTGAACAACGAATAATTATTTATCCGGCTGATCGTAAAGGATACTTGATCCTTGATCCGGCCGGATGCATTTTTTTAAATGACGCCACCTCTTTGAAGCATCTGGGATGAACTGTTTTTATTAATTCCATTCGGCATTTAAGCAACTATTTAATAGCTGAACCGACTAAATTCGCTAACCTCTTTTTCGCTCTTTCACTCTATCCGAAAAATCCTTATATAGATAGAGGTTAACAGTGTTAACTTGATCTCATTTACCCTAATAACCGCTTTTTTCTGATTTATGATTTGACGTATGTAAACTTATAAAGTGAGGATACTGCAGAAATCTGCTAACTATCGACACTGATCAAGTATATCAGCCGGCGGTTCACAATTAAATGTTTAGATATCCATGGCCAAGTCAGATAATACCAAAGCAAATGATGTAGTTTTTATTAATGGCGGTCGCACACCCTTTTTAAGGGCCGGAACCGATTTCAAAAAACTAACCGCATATGATCTGGGGCGTCGAGCTATTGCAGGACTTGTTAGCACAACCAAGTTGGACGGAGAACATATCGACCGCGTCTATTTTGGAAACGTAATTCAGGACGTCAATACCAGTAATGTGGCGCGTGAGTGTTCCCTGGCCGCCGGACTACCCGATTCAATCCCGGCCGCAACCATATCAATGGCATGTATTTCATCAAACATGGCGCTGACAAGCGCCATGGATACCATCAAGGCGGGCAGTGCCCAAGCTGCAATTGTCGGCGGAACTGAGGTAATGAGTGATATCCCCATCCGCTTTCGTAAGAAATTCAGGCAAAAACTATTGGAAACCCAGAAATATAAATCTCCGACCGACTATCTGAAGTTTTTCAAAAATCTGAAGCCGTCTGATCTGCTTCCAGAGATTCCATCTATTTCAGAATTTTCTACCGGCGAAACGATGGGAGAAAGCTGTGATAAAATGGCTGCCAAATATGATATCTCCCGTGAAGAGCAAGATGCTTATGCGCTTCGGTCACACCTGAAGGCAGACCAGGCCAAGGATCATCTATCGAATGAAATTTTTCCCGTTTCTTTAGAAAACGGCACCCGGATTGTGGACCAGGACAACGGCATTCGGGGTGATAGCTCGCCTGAAAAACTTGCAAAACTGAAACCTGCGTTCATCAAGCCCCACGGAACAGTTACCGCTGGTAACGCATCATTTCTGACTGACGGAGCTTCGGCCGGACTCGTAATGAGCCGCGAGTTTGCTTTAAAAAATGGCTACGAGCCTAAAGCTGTTTTACGATCCTATAGCTATGTAGCTAAACGCCCGGGCGATGAATTACTGATTGGGCCCGCACTTGCTGTTCCCAAAGTTCTTGATGACATGAACCTCAGCCTTGACGATATAGACGTTTTTGAATTTCACGAAGCGTTTGCAGGCCAGATGCTTACCGTCCTTAAAGCGTTGGCAAGTGATGAATTTGCCAAAGAACGCCTCAATCGAAAAAAAGCTGTTGGCACGGTTCCATATGATACCCTCAATAGCTGGGGAGGATCTCTTTCAATTGGCCATCCATTTGGAGCCACAGGTGTTCGGCTTGTAACAACTGCTGCCGACCGCCTCATTTACAGCAAAGGAAAATACGCATTAATAGCAGCCTGTGCTGCTGGTGGGCAGGGTCATGCAATGGTTATTGAGAGATTTGAGTCATAAGTATTGAGATAAGAGATGTAAGATTTTTCCTCTTCCCCTCTTGAGGGGGATAGATGAATGAGTGTTCAGCGAATTTATCAGGGGAGAGTTAACTGATTTAGCTGAACACTGCAATTGACGTTTAGAGCTCAGAAATTGTTCTTAAAGATCAAAACCCTGAAAGCAGATTTTCGATAGAAACGATTTTCAACAAATTAAAAACATTGAAACCATGGCTAAGAAAAAAAATATCCTGAAAGAAGAAGTCATTGACAGTGTAGTAATTGTAACGCTCGACGCACCTGGTGAAAAGGTCAATAAGCTGGACGAACAACTTATTGATGAATTTTCCAGCCTGCTTGACAAACTCGAAGAAAATGAAGAACTCACCGGTGCAGTACTGCTCAGCGGTAAAGAAAACAATTTCATCGCTGGAGCAGACATTGAGATGTTTAAAACACGCGACACCGCCGAGGAGCTTTCAGAGCTTAGCTGGACAGGTCACGAGATTTTACTTCGGGTCGAAAATTTCCCAAAACCAATTGTGGCGGGGATTCATGGTTCCTGTATGGGCGGAGGAACTGAACTTGCTCTCGCATGCCATTATCGACTGGTATCTGATCATTCAGACACAAAAATTGGCCTGCCTGAAGTGAAGCTGGGACTGCTCCCTGGCATGGGTGGCACGCAGCGTCTGCCACGCTTGATCGGGATTCAAAAAGCACTTCCATATTTATTAACCGGCAAAAACATGTATTCTCGTCAGGCAAGACGAACCGGTTTTGCTGATAAAGTTATTCATCGCCATGCGCTTAAAGATGCCGGAATTAAAGCAGTTGAAAAACTTTCTCAAAAATCTGCAAGTCATCCGGACAAACGCTCGCTGCCGGAAAAACTGCTCGAGAGTAATCCGTTGACACGAAAAATTATCTTCTCACAGGCAAGAAAAAAGACGCAGGGTCAGACGAAAGGCAATTATCCTGCTCCTTTCAAAATTATTGATGCCGTTGAGTACGGATTCAATAACGGATTTAAGAAAGGCATTAAGAATGAGTCGAAGCTATTTGGTGAGCTGTCCGTTACGCCCGAATCACGCGCCCTGGTGCAGCTCTTCTTTGCAATGAATGAAGCGAAGAAAAATCCAATGGAAGAGAAGAAGAAAGAGATCAACAAAATAGGTGTTCTGGGGGCTGGACTGATGGGATCCGGTATTGCTCAGGTCAGTATTGAAGACGGTATCCATGTGTGGCTGAAAGATCAAACCATGGAAAATGCTGTTAAAGGTGAAGCAGGCATTGAAGATGATCTTGAAGAGAAGGTTGCAAAGAAAATTATGACTTCTTTTGAAAAGGACGAACAAATCAGCCGAATTCATCCCACCACAAGCTATGACAATTTTGACCAGCTGGGCCTGGTGATTGAAGCTGTGTTTGAAGACCTCGACCTTAAACAGTCCATTGTTGAGGAAGTAGAATCCAACGGGTCGGATCAATTGATTTTTGCATCCAATACGTCTTCACTGCCGATCAGCGACATTGCAGAAAAAGCAAAGCGCCCCGAACTGATTCTTGGTATGCATTACTTTTCGCCCGTTCAGAAAATGCCTCTGTTGGAAATTATCAAAACAGATAAAACAGCAGACTGGGTAATAGCCACGGCTTATGATGTGGGTTTACGACAAGGGAAAACCGTAATTGTAGTAGATGACGGCCCCGGTTTTTATACGACCCGAATTTTGGCTCCCTTCATTAACGAGGCACTGCTAATGCTCGAAGAAGGCGTAGCAATCGAACAGCTTGATAAGACCATGAAAAAGTTTGGCTTTCCTGTTGGACCGGTGGCTCTGCTTGATGAAGTCGGAATCGATGTTGGCGCTCATGTCGCTGGAGTTTTAGGTGATACATTTGAAGAACGAGGCGCAAAAACCAGTAAAAAAGCAAAAGAACTGATGGATGCCGGCTATAAAGGCCGAAAAAACAAGAAAGGATTCTACAACTATAGCGAGGATAAGAAGAAAGATGTGAATAAAGAGATTTATGACTTCTTTGGTGGAGTAAAGCGAAAAGAATTTAAACCGATAGAGATCCAGCAGCGGTTATCTCTCGTGATGGTGAACGAGGCGGTACACTGCTTGCAGGATGAGATTCTGAAAAATCCAACTGACGGGGATCTCGGTGCCATTATGGGCCTTGGGTTCCCACCTTTTCTCGGCGGGCCTTTCCGATATGTAGACCGAGAGGGCGCATCAACTATTGTTGAGCGTATGGAAATTCTGCAGACCGAGCTTGGTGATCGATTCAAGCCGGCAGAACTGCTAAAGACACATGCTAAAAACGGAACCTCATTTCATGGTGAATGATTTAATGATTGAATAAATAAACAGGAGGCTCCTCAGGAGCCGATCGGATGCTTGCGGTATTTTGGTCTATAACCAGGGGATTCCTGCGGAATCATTCTGGGTTTAAATCC
>CAZVEP010000003.1:0-28199 GCA_964625635.1 uncultured Rhodohalobacter sp. | reverse complement strand
CATTGCCCATTCATCCGCCGCAGCAGGGGCGTCCTATTTATAGCCACCCAATCAACATCACCCCCTGATCCTGCTCCGGAGGGGCATCCCGTGTATTAAAAAGATTCCTCCTCCCGCATCATTGAATTAATAAATTCTTGACATAAAACCATTCTTGATATTATAGATCACTCCTGAAATCCTGGATTTTCAATTGACACTGGAAAATCAATTACAACCCTGCAAACTCATTGTACACCGCTCAAAATTATCCTATCTTTGAAGGCTGATCAATCAATTAATAAAAATCTGATTTTATGACATTTTTAAACATTTTTTTCATGATGGGTTCACCGTCCGGCGACAGTGGAGGCCTAATTAATCTGCTCTTTCTTGGCGCACTCTTTTTTGTATTCTACTTTTTCATTATTCGTCCCCAAAGCCAGCGCCAAAAAGAGATCAAGAAAAAGGTTGATGAACTGAAAAAAGGAGATAAAGTAGTAACCGGTGGCGGAATGATTGGCACAGTGAACAGTATCGACGAGGAGACTGTTTTATTGGAAATTGATAGCGGAGTTAAAGCCCGTTTTCAAAAAGGATCGATCACCGATGTGAACCCGGGCAAGAAATAACAGTGCCTTAGGGATTTTTTTAACACATTTTTGAGCTTATGACTTCGTCTCCATTTCATTCCATTCCTGAAGCAATTGAGGACATTCGCAACGGTAAAATGATTATCGTGGTAGATGACGAAGACCGTGAAAATGAAGGCGATTTTCTCATGGCGGCTGACAAAGTCACGCCTGAAGCGGTTAACATCATGGTAAAACATGGACGTGGTCTTGTTTGTGTGCCAATAACCAAAGAACGCGCACATGAGCTCGAGCTCGACTACATGGTCACGGAAGGGGCTGATCCTGATGAAGCAGCCTTCACCATTTCTGTGGATCACAAAAAACTAACGACCACGGGAATCTCTGCCCCCGACCGTGCAAACACCATAAGGGAGCTTATCAACCCGGATGCTGATCCTTCTGATTTTCGGCGACCCGGACACATTTTTCCTCTGATTGGAGTTAATGGTGGTGTTTTGAGACGCGCCGGACACACCGAAGCTGCTATTGATTTTGCACGTTTGGCCGATTGTAAGCCAGCTGGCATTATATGTGAGATCATGCATGATGATGGTGAAATGGCTCGTCTGCCCGAACTGATCGAACTTTCCAAAAAATTTGATATGAAGCTGGTGACGATCAAAGATCTGATCGCTTACCGAATGAAACACGAATCACTTGTGAGTAACATCATGAGTGTTGAGATGCCGACTATTTACGGCGATTTCATGCTTCACGTTTTTGAAGAAAAACTCACTGGTGAATACCATCTTGCATTTGCCAAAGGAGAATGGAGTGACGACGACCCTGTGTTGGTGCGTGTTCATTCAGCTAATCCACTGGGCGATATTTTTGGAAGTAAGCGCAGCAACAAAACTGCCATATTACAACAAAGCCTGAGATTAGTAGACAAATCAAATCGTGGTGTTGTACTCTACATGGATCAGATGAGCAATGAATACAGCATTCTCGACCAAATCACTGCGATGAGACTCCAGGAAGAAGGCCTCAGTAAAAAAGAGATCAAATCTAAACTTGGGGCTAAAATGGATTCCAGGGACTACGGTGTCGGAGCCCAGATTCTGCATAGCCTCGGAATACGGAAACTTCGTCTGCTTACCAATAATCCTGTGAAACGTGTTGGCCTGAACAGCTTTGGGCTGGAGATGGTAGAAGAGGTTCCGATTCCTCTTGATCATATCGATACAGATCATCCTGAAGAAAAGCTAGACAAGCCACAAACCAAAGAAGGCTTTTTGAAACGCCTGATGCTGGAATAACTTCTCTTCCTATTGGGCATCAAAGCACGAGTGATGCTCCTCCACGCCTTGTGTCTCCAACCCCTGAATAGCGTTTACCATGGACGCACACAGAATGAGCTCCTCCAAAAAACAGGCTTTTATTCATCCATATTTTCTGATCCGGATAGCGGGATTCAAGCTGACTGACTGATTCAAAATCAATGCCGCCTTCGGCATTAAGTTTTCCTCTCTCAAAATGGACTCTCGGAGCATTCACCGCATCAGATAACGACATATCATGATCTGTTATATTCAGTATCAGCTGAAGGATGGCAGAACGAATTCTATTAGAGCCACCGGAACCAAATACTATGGTTTTGTTATTCTTCATTTTTAATAACCCCGGCGTCATCATCGATGAAACCCGGCTGTCTGGTTTCCATTGATGAAACCCGCCAGGATTCAAATCCTCCTCACCCAGCATATTGTTAAGCATGATTCCCGTTCCGGGAATCATTATCCCGCTGCCCTCTCCATTACTAGATGTGAGGCTTGCTTTATTACCATAACCATCAGCCACACTGATTTGCGTAGTTCCTTTGAAAGCCTTGACGCGCTCCAGAATCTGGTCTCTGTATAGGTTAAGAAACTCTTTATCCAACAGGCTCTCATCCATCTTTATCTTATGTTCAACGAGCGATTCAACACGTGCACTGTCCGTCATGCGCTGGATTTCAGCAAGTTGGATAATATGATCACTGCTTCCAAATTTCGGCACATCTCCACCAAGCGATTCGAGTAGCTTCAAAGAAAAAGCTATGAGCAAACCGCCAGATCCTGGTGGCGGATTCAATGCGATACTGTTGCCTTTGTACTTTAGTTTGAGTGGTTCGCGATGAATAACACGATAGGATTCAAAATCTCTTCTTGAAAGATGGCCATGAGGCTCTTCTGTTACTGAGACTGCAGATTCTGCGATTTCGCCTCCATAAAATTCCTGACAGCCATCTTTTACAAGTATCTCCAGGGTATTCGCCAATTCTGGCTGTATCAGCGTTTCACCTTCATTGATCACATCGCCAGGACTCGCCTTACTTTTGAAGATATCCAAGGCAGAATCTGACGATTCATAAATCGGTTTCACAATTTCAAATATGCCGCTCTGGAATGAATTCATTTTCACCCCGTTGCGTGCAAGGTAAATAGCTTCTTCGGCCAGCCTCTTAATAGGAAATGAACATAGATTTCGATGTATATCAAACAACCCTTTAACAAGGCCGGGTACAGCCACAGCGCCGGCACCGATTCTATACTCCTGTTTGGTTTCACCGAAATCCGCGCTTATAGGATGAAAGTCTAAATTTTCAGCCTTTGATTTCTTGATGGGTGTCTGAACAAAAAAATCATAAACTTCTTGCTTTCCGGTATCCTTTTCAGCGAAGAGAAACCCGCCGCCGCCAAGAGATGTGAGAACCGGCTCAACGACAAGGGCAGTAAACTGTGCCCCAACAGCCGCATCAAATGCATTGCCACCTTCTTTCAAAATGCTTTCCGCCGTCCTGGCTGTGATAGAATGTCCGGCTGCAACAGCACCTTTCAATTTTGTCATTTACTTATTCTGAAGTCTGTAAAATGCAGATTTGATCGGCTTTATTTTAAGATAGATGAATCGAAAACCTTTCAAAAATCTCCAAATGCCCGATGGAAGGGGTTAATTCATTTCAAATATGACCAGAGAAATGCTAAATCAATCCAACTGAAGAGAGCTGCCCTGTTGAATTAAGACTTTGGGTTATTTGCAGCATCGTTAGCAGAAGGCATTTCATCTTCAATTTCTGCGGATTCTACTGATCCGGACGATTCATTTTCACGATACTTATGGTCTGTTTCTTCCCCGGAGTTGATCACTTCTGATACCGGTTCTGCTTGCGATGACTTACTTATGTCTGCTGATTCTGGAGATGTATCCTCACTCCCTTCTGGTTCAGGCATAATTTTCTTGTGAAAGAGCAGCATTGTAATAATCGAAGTCGTGATAGCAATATCAGCTACATTAAAGATATATGGAAATACGGGTGTATCGCCTATTCTGAGATTGAAATGGATGAAATCAACGACATGTCCATCCAGTACACCGCCGTAACCTCCCACGATACCCATAAATATACGATCCGTGATGTTTCCCAATGCACCACCCAAAATCAGGCCCATACAGAGGAGATAAGCCAAATTTGCGCTTTTTATAGTGAAGAGTATATAAGTAACAATCGCAATTGTTGCTGCAATAGCTATAATGCTGATAACCGGGGTTGACAGCCAGTCCATGCCCATGGCCATCCCCGGGTTCTTCGTAAAATTGAACGCAAGCCATCCCTCAATTACATCAAGGCGATGCAACCCGGGGCTTGTGCGAACAATCTGCTTTGTAACCTGATCTACTACCAGTACTATAACAACCGGAAGAAAGAGGACCAGTAATTTTTTGTTTCGTAAGGACAAAGTCGTGTTTATCTGCGTTTTAGTTTCGCATCAATACTAAGCTGCGTATGTGGCACGGCCTCGAGTCTGCCCTTGGCAATCTTATTACCGGTCACTTTACATACTCCGTACGTTTTGTTCTGAATACGAACAAGAGCATCATCCAGATAACGGATGAACTTTTTAGTTCTGTTAAAAAGCATATACGTTTTTTCACGTTCCTGAGCATCCGTTCCGGCATCAGCCATGTGAAACGAATAAGCTGATTCGTCCGAAGAATTTTCCATGCTTTCACGCAAAGACGTTTGAAGCGCATTCAATTCTTTTTCAGCTTCATCACGTTTTTTGATGATGATCTGCTTAAAATATTCGAGCTCTTCATCACTGTAGGGTGATATACGTTCACTCGTCTTGGAATCTTTTGAAGAAGCCATATGACAATCCTATCTGTTAGTTATTTATCGTTCTCTGTATCGAAATCTCACACTCTTCACCTTCAATATCCCATGATTTTATGAAATCAGGTTCATCGAGAGTTTCACTCTGGATGGATTCTGCAAGAGTTTCGGTTTTTATGGTTTCGAGTCTTTCTTTAATAGCCGTCTCAAGGATTTCAGACCCATTATAACCGATCTTAATTCGATCCGTCACGTCATAATCCGCTTCCTTGCGCATATTCTGCACTCGGTTCATAAATTCGCGGGTAATGCCTTCCCTGAGCAGTTCATCTGTTATTTCGGTATCCAGCGCAACTGTGATACCATCTTGTGTTTCAACCGACCAGCCTTCCAGGCCCGTACGTTGAATTTCAAGTTCGTCACTACTGATCAATACATCTGTATCATCATCAATAGAAAGTGTTACAGAACCTTTCGTTTCAAAATCATTAATTTCCTCGTTGGTCATATCTCTCACTTTCGCAGCAACAGCCTTCATTTTGCTGCCAAGACGCTTGCCCAACTTAGGAAAATTCGGTTTTGCTGATTTATCGACAATACCTGAATCATCGTCAACAAATTGAATATCCTTAACGTTAACCTCATCCAGAATAATATCTTTGACCGCCTCTACTATTGCTCGATTTTCCTCATCCATAGGTATAATGATCCGTGAAAGAGGCTGACGAACATTGATATCGATCTGGTTTCGCATCCGCAATACAACTGTACTGACCGTGCGCGCAACGTCCATACGAAGTTCTAATTGTTTGTCAATGGCTGTTTCTTCAACCGTTGGATAAAACGACAAATGCACAGACATTTCATCTTTAGCCGTTACCTGGTTCAGCTTACTGAACAGCCATTCACCCATAAACGGTGCAATAGGGCTTATTATTTTCGCAAGGCTCACAAGGCATTCATACAGAGTCTGGTAAGCAGCCGTTTTGTTGATGCTCTTACCTTCTTTCCAGAAGCGCCGGCGGCTTCTGCGTACATACCAGTTGCTTAGTTCTTCAACAAATTGTTCGATATCGCGCGCTGTACGGGTCGGCTCATATTCATCAAGGTGCTCATCAACTTGCTTCACCATGCTGTTCAGCCGCGATATAATCCAGCGGTCCATTTCGGTGCGTTCAGTCTTCGGAAGTTGTGATCCCGAATAAGTAAACCCATCAATATTGGCGTACATCGCAAAAAACGAGTATGTATTTACGATCGTATTGAAAAACTTACGCTGTGTTTCTTTGAGTCCTTCTTCGCTAAATTTCAGGTTTTCCCAGGGCGATGAGTTACTCATCATATACCAGCGAACCGTATCAGCACCGTATGTCTGGAGCATCTCGAACGGTTCCACGGCATTGCCTTTCGACTTACTCATTTTCTCGCCGTTCTCGTCAAGCACAAGGCCGTTGGACACGACATTCTTGTATGCCGGTTTATCAAACAGCATAGTTCCCAGTGCATGCAGCGTATAAAACCACCCACGGGTCTGGTCAACTCCCTCAGCAATGAAATCAGCGGGAAAATTCTCTTTAAATTTCTCTTTATTCTCGAATGGATAGTGCCACTGAGCCCACGGCATGGACCCTGAATCAAACCAGACATCCATTAGATCAGGTACACGTTTCATTGTGCCGCCATCTGGTGCATCCCACGTCAGGTCATCGATATAAGGACGGTGCAAGTCAATATCCACATCATCAGAGAGTCCGGCTTTCTTCCTAAGCTCTTCAACGCTTCCAATACATTCTATGTAGTCAGGATCTTTTGTGCTCATCCAGATAGGTAGCGGCGTGCCCCAGTATCGCTGGCGTGAAACAGCCCAGTCAACATTATTTTCAAGCCAGGTTCCGAAACGGCCGGTTCCTGTACTTTCGGGCTTCCAGTTAATGTCTTTATTATACTCCACCATTTTTTTCTTGACGTCGGTGGTTTTAATAAACCACGACTCAACCGGATAACTCATCAGGGGCGTGCCTTTTCGCCAGTCAAATGGATAGTTGTGAAGATAGGTCTCATGCTTGTACATAAGGCCTTTTTCCTTGATAGCCCGGCTAATATCCTTATCAGCATCCTTAAACCACTGTCCTTCAAAATCGACAGCCTTCTCGGTAAACCGGCCCTCCTCATCAACCGGGTTAAACATAGGGATATCCCATTTTTGACCGGTTGCGTAGTCATCTGCACCAAATGCAGGAGCGGTATGTACTACGCCGGTGCCATCTTCAGTTGTTACGTAATCAGCCTCCACAACACGCCATGCTTCATCTTTGTCAAAATCCTTCAGTGCGTAGTCAAATACAGGCGTATATACCCAGCCTTTAAGGTCACTTCCTTTATAACTGTCAACAATTTCGTAATCTTGATCTATAGCATCTTCAAGGCAATCTTTAGCCAGAATCAGATATTCTTCATTTCCATCTTCCTGAACTTTTATTTTTACGTACTCCAGCTCAGGATTAACAGCCAGTGCCATATTGGAAATAATGGTCCAGGGCGTGGTGGTCCAGGCAAGAAAGTAGACATTCTGATCAGCTTCGAGTGGAAACTTCACATAAATAGATGGATCCTGCGTCTCTTTGTAGCCAAGACTCACTTCGTGTGATGACAGTACTGTGCCACTTCCAGGTGAATACCACTGGATTTTGTATCCTTTGTATACTAGGTTTTTTTCGTAAAGCTGTTTAAAAGCCCACCAAACAGACTCTATATAGTCGTTCTCGAATGTTACATATGGATTTTCAAGATCAACCCAATACCCCATTCTGTTGGTAAGATCATCCCAAAGATGCTTGTACTTCAGGACACTTTCCCGGCACTTGGCATTATATTCTGCCATACCGTATTCTTTAACCTGAGAACGACCTTCAAGGCCCAGCTCTTTTTCAACTTCGATCTCTACCGGCAGGCCATGGGTATCCCATCCGGCTTTTCGGTTGACCCGAAACCCTTTCAGTGTCTTGTACCTGCAGAATAGGTCTTTGACCGTCCGGGCCATTACATGATGTATTCCCGGTTTTCCATTTGCGGTTGGAGGTCCCTCATAGAAAGTAAAAGGAATGCCATCTGCACGCGAATCAAGACTCTTTTTGAATATATCGTGTTCCGCCCACCAATTTAAAATTTCAACTTCCGCTTTGGGATACGCAAGCTGTTTTACTTCTTCAAATTTTTTACTCATACAGAACGAGTTCGTTCTAAAATTCATCCATTGATAAGTCCGTAATATACGAAATCGGTTGCAATGAATATAACTGCTGATACAGTGTATTTTACACTGCAGATTATTAAGGCCGGTCAAGATAGAAGGAGAAGCGGAGAAAGTCAGATTAATTATACGTTCATCTGCGAGATAAGATAGCTTCAGAATATTCGAAAAAGCTCTAAAAGCCTAATAATAAGACACTTACCTTTAAAGAAATAACCTGAACTTTTCACGGTTCACTTTCTTTATTTTATGTAAAGCTTAACTAAAACAACTACTCTGATGTCTAAAGTAATACGATATACTCTTCTGGGACTCTTTCTGATTATTGGCGCTGCACTGCTTACGCTTTCATTTACACTTGACTCTATTGTCTCTTCAGGTATCGAGGAAACCGGATCTGAAATGACCGGCACGGCCGTAACTGTTGACAATGTGTCGATCTCACCATTTTCCGGCAGCGGAACCATTAGCGGATTTCGTGTTGCAAATCCTGATGGATATTCACAGGACTATGCTATCACTATCCAGACGATGTCTATTCAGCTGGAGCCCTTTACACTTTTTTCTGATGAAATCGTTATCAATCAAGTCATGATTACTGATGCTTCTGTTTTCGTTGAACAGAAGCTGCCTGAAAATAACATCAGGGAGATAATGGCCCATATAAATTCCGTGCCTGAAGGTGAGGCGTCAGATGCCCGGCTGATCATCGAACTTTTTGTTCTTGAGAACGGCACAGCTGACCTGTTCACCGATGTAGGCGGAGAACGGTCTGCCCGGGTAGAGATTTCAAGAATAGAACTGCAAGATCTTGGCAGGGAAAGCGGACAGGAAACAGCCGAGGCTGTCATCAAAGAGGTAGCTGAAGAAGTGGCTGGCGAATCATTGCAGGCTGCCGTTGAAAGCGGTGGTGAGCAGCTGCGTGATGCGCTAAGGGATCTTTTTAATTAGAAAACTTTGTTTGGAGAGAGTGGCACATAACGATCGATACGTCGATAAATCGGAAATCTCAAGAATCGCTAAATTGTTGAGGGCCGGCAACTGGCCAGGACGCAAACGTGTTTTGATTTAGCGATTTATAAGACGTAGAGACGTAACGATTTACGATCTTCTTTTAATCAAAGCATACGGTTGCTCGCGGTTTGTACGCTTCTAAAAAATTGGAGACCAGCTCATGACATGCTGAAATAGAGTTGGTCAAAGGCAATTCTGATTTATAAGAGTTAAACTTCTTGATCATTCGTAAACAATTATGTGATTCTCTAAGCTCTTTTAAAACTACACTCAACTATGAATAAAATCTTTCTTGGATTCAGCTCCCTGAGTTTATCCATAATTTAATGCCGGAGATGTACAAGATCTGACCAATTGGTTTGCAGAGTGTTTGGAAAATTTATTATAAGGTGTCTCATTAATAATTTTAGCCGTAAGCACTGCAAAATCAATAATTTTGTCTTCAAATTCTTTTCGATTTATTTTTGTCTCCTGATTGTTTAGAGTTTGCATATTATATGAGCCAAAAATTTCAAAAACCCTCACAGTAATTTTTTGAAAAATCGATACGTCGATAAATCGGAAATCTCAAGAATCGCTAAATTGTTGAGGGCCGGCAACTGGCCAGGACGCAAACGTGTTTTGATTTAGCGATTTATAAGACGTAGAGACGTAACGATTTACGATCTTCTTTTAATCAAAGCATACGGTTGCTCGCGGTTTGTACGCTTCTAAAAAATTGGAGACCAGCTCATGACATGCTGAAATAGAGTTGGTGGCAGTTGTTTCTGATCGAATCAATCCGATGAAATTAGAATCAACTCTTCCTGGGGATCTGTGAGATATTCGGCACCGTTTTCAGTAATCACAGCCATCTCTTCAACGGATATTGTTTTAGTACCCCCTTCGATTTCCCACATATAGAATCCATCATAGGCAAAAACATTGCCGTCCCTTAGCTCTCTATATGCTGTTTCGCTCGGATCGCGGCCCTCCTGAGCGCCTCCAAGGCTGGGGCCAATATCATGAGCCACGTATCCCACGGGATGGCCGGTATTCCACAAAACGTTCATGGAGCCATTTTCCCGCATCCAGTCGCGCTGAACACGGTCAACTTCAAGGCCTGTCACTCCGGGTTCCATTGCTTCAAAAGCGCGTCGGCTTCCCTCCCTTGCCACATTCCAGTATTGCTGAATATCGGCTGGGGCTTCAGTTTCTTCAGGTTCTAAAACATAGGCAAAGCGCTGAATATCGCTCACCCAGGTATCATAAACACGGATTCCAAAGTCGATCTGAATAACGTCGCCCGGACGAATAATTCGATCTGTAGAGTGCGCGTGTCCGCGATCAGGTCCGGAATTTACCAGCGGGTTCTGATCCGGCGACCACGCGTCTGAGACACCCGCTTCAGCCATCTTTTGTTTTAGAAATATCGCTATATCCCGGTCTGTACTTTCATTCGGCACAACTTGTTGGTATGCCTCAACTTCCCATTGAGCAGTCACTTCAGCCGCTTCACGAAGAATATCTATCTCAGCGGCGGTTTTCACGGAGAGCCACTCATAAACAAGTTCGTCAGATGAAACTATGCGATTGATAACAGGCTGAATCAGCATGTTTGTAAGACGCGTATACTGTGAGAAACTTATTCCATCCGCGAGTTCATTAGTGTCACTGAAATTGAGTGCGAGATTGCCCCTTACATTCTGATTTATATACTCTGATGCTACAACCAGCGGATCCTGAGTTCTATCAACAACCTCAATTCTGTCATGTAACCCAAGCTCCTGCAGTGCTGTAGCTTCGCCGGGTGGTGTAAATACAGTTGACCGGACTCCATCCTCCACTGTTTCAAATAGGTAGACAGCGGGAGCAACAGCATTTTCGCATCCCACATGGCGCGCCAGTGGATCATTGTTATTTGATCGGCACAGAACAGCCCATGCATCAACTTCTGCCCTTTCCATTGCTTCTGGTAAAAGCGATTGAATTCTTTCTGCCCGAATATCTGGCCATGGATTGGGGCCATTAAATAAGAGGTCAGACGACTGCTGTGATGGTGATTGAGAGCATGAAAATAGAAAAAGAGCAAAGAGAACTATTGTAATTAATCGATACATAATCAGCTTTAAGAGTTCAATTTTTTTATCATTCGAATATCTAAAAAAATCATTTTTAAACCGAATTATAAAAGCTCCGTCTTCTTATCATCGCCATGAGATTCTCAAATTAGCGCGTAACTTGCTGTGGAATAATCCGTAGCTTAACTGATGTGTTCGGTGAAAAAATTCTGCTTGACTCAGAGTACTATGTTTAAAAATATTTAAACCACAATATGCCGTCACTGGCAAAAAAACACCGAATTCATTCATTTCTAATTTTCACAAATAGTTACAATCATGGCTGAAGTAAACAATCCTTTCGAGGGCGCAGAAGTACCTCCTCAGATTAAATCCCTGCTGGGCAATATCAAGACGATAGTTCTTGTAGTTATAGCAGCGGTTCTTCTATTTTCATCATTCTATACAGTAGATCCGGAAGAAGTTGGCGTCGTACAGCGATTTGGCCAATATTCGCGAACAGCAGAGTCCGGTCTAAATTTCAAAATTCCTTTCCTTGACGTGGTCCGAATTGTACCCGTTGAACGGCAACTTAAGCAGGAGTTTGGGTACCGTACCATCTCATCCGGTGTGCAGAGCCAATATCAGAAAGCAGGGTATGAAGATGAATCGCTGATGCTAACCGGCGACCTGAACCTTGCCGATGTAGAATGGGTGGTTCAATATCGTATTGCCGACCCGTATAACTACCTCTTTAAGGTTCGGAATCCGGATCAGACGCTTCGTGATATGTCGGAAGCGGCGATGCGGCAGGTTGTTGGCAACCGAACCGTAAACGAAGTGCTCACCACAGGGCGTGCATCGGTTGCGTCACGCGTTCAGGAAATCCTTCAGGAGTTGAATATTGAATACGAAACGGGCGTTAATATTGAGCAGGTGGTGCTTCAGGATATTAATCCTCCAAATCCCGTCAAACCATCATTTAATGCAGTAAACGAAGCTCAGCAACAGAGGGAAACGCTGATTAACCAGGCTGAATCTGACTATAACCGTGTCATTCCAAGAGCTCGTGGAGAGGCTCAGCAGACTATTCAGCAGGCTGAGGGTTATTCCACCAACCGAATTAACACGGCAGCAGGTGAAGTGGCCGCTTTTGTTGACCTTCACGCCGAATATGTAAAGGCTCCGGATATAACCAAACGACGTATTTATTATGAAACAATGCAGGAGCTTTTGCCCAAGCTCAGTAATAAGGTCATAACAGACCAGGATGGAACCGGCGTACTGCCACTCCTGCAGATGCAAATGGAAGGTGTTCAGCGAGCAAATCAGTCATCAAACACCGGCTCTAATTCAAACTCAAACAACCAGTAGGTCATCCTCATGGATAAAAAATACATCATTTTACTTGTCGTTCTTCTGGTTGCCGGTGTTGTTCTTTCCAGCGCCTTCTATACTGTTCATGAAACAGAACAGGTCGTCATCACACAGTTTGGAGCTCCCCAGGGCGAGGCTGTCACTGAGCCCGGCCTTCATATGAAAGTTCCTTTTATACAGACCGTGAATCGTTTTGATAAGCGGTTCCTTGAATGGGATGGTGATCAAAACCAGGTACCAACAAAAGATAAGAAGTTCATTTTTGTGGATTCCTATGCACGATGGCAAATTACGGATCCGCTCCAGTTTTTCCGCCGTCTAAGAGATGAGCGAGGCGCCCAGTCGCGCCTGGATGATATTCTCGATGGAGAAACCCGGAATGCGGTTGCCTCTCACGATCTCGTTGAGCTTGTTCGTACATCAAACCGTGAACCTGATCTTGAAGCTGAAATTTTTGAGGCTATCGAGGACTCCCTGGAAACAATTGAGGTAGGCCGAAACGCCATACAGGATATTGTTTTGGAGCTCGCCAATGAACGAACAACCGACCTTGGAATTGAAGTTCTGGATTTCCGTTTCAAACGAATTAACTACGTTGAAGAAGTTCGCCTTACCGTTTACGATCGTATGATCAGTGAGCGAATTAAAATTGCCGACCTGTTCAGGTCTGAAGGTCAGGGTGAAGCGTCACGTATCGAGGGTGAAAAAGAGCGTGAGCTCCTTGAAATTCAATCTGAAGCGTTTCGTGAAGCCCGTGAAATTCGCGGACAGGGTGATGCCGAGGCAGCTGCCATCTACAACAATGCCTATAACCAAAATACATCAACCCGGGAACTGTACGATTTCATCAAGGCGATGGAAGCGTACGAAACGGCTTTTGATGGAAACACATCTATTTTCCTTTCAACTAACAGTGAATTCTTTAAATATCTGAAAGGGATAAACTAAGTCAGATCCGACCTGTTAAATTCTGATATTTTTTAATTCCATAGCCTCTTTCCAATCAGGAAAGGGGCTATTTTATTTGTAGTAAGCACACTTATTGCTTTTTTGGTAAACGAAAAATTAAACTGTAGGCACTTTAAAGTCTGACGGTCGGCAAAATACTGCACTCTTTGAAACTCCATGACATACTCTATTTCAAGCTCCTTGCTTACTGCATCTGTAAAGAAAACCGGAATAGAACTCTGTTCTGTAAAATCAAAAGCAACTGGCATTGAATATGTCTGGCAGGCCGACCCTACTATTTGGGCCAGTCATGCGCCGGTTCTTTTCCCAATCATAGGAGCACTTAAAAATGGGCGGTACAGATTCGATGGAGAAATCTACGAGCTTCCGAAACACGGTTTTGTCAGGTACAACGATGCTACTGAGCTGATCAGACAAACTGACGACACCCTTCTATTTTCGCTTTTCTGGAATGATGATTCATTTAAAAATTACCCTTTCAAGTTTGAATTTCAGACGCTCTATTCGCTATCCGGTTCAACTATTACTGTCGAACACACGGTGCTAAATCACGGTGATCAGAATATGTACTTCTCCCTTGGCGGACACCCGGCGTTCAATTGTCCGCTTTTTGAAGGTGAATCGTACTCTGATTATTACCTGGAATTTGATCAAATTGAACAGTCACCTGCCTACCTGCTTCACGAATCAGGATTGGTCTCTGACAAAAAACTAAATCTGCTTGATGAAAGGAGAACTCTGCAGCTTCATAAGCATCTATTCGATGACGATGCATTGATTTTTAGGGACTTGAAGTCTCGACAGGTGAAACTGGTCAGCTCTCGTTCCGGAGACGTACTCACTATGACATACGAAGGCTTTCCCTATCTCGGCATCTGGGCCAAACCCAAAGCTCAGTTTGTTTGCATCGAACCGTGGCAGGGAATAGCGGACGCCGCAGAGACAGATCAGGAGTTTAAACAAAAGGAGGGAATTATGACCATAAAGCCAGAGGAGAAGCACAAAGCAGAATATTCAATCACATTTCACAAATAAAAATCTTGGTGATGGAATCGTTAATTGGCCATGTGACTCTGCTGACCAGTTCCAAGAAGTTTCCATCCAATCCAGACCGTTCCAGCCACAATCGCTGCAGTTGCAACAAATGGGAGACTAAAATAAACGGCAAACAGCGCACCGCCCCAGGTAGGGCCGATCATCCGCCCCAGGCCTGACATTCCCTGTGCTGTTCCCATTACCGCTCCGACATGCTCTTCATCCGCTTCCTGTGAAATCAGGCTGGTAATGGTTGGGGTATTGAGGCTTTTGCCAACGGCCATAAGGCAGAGTGAAAGTGCCAGCTGAAGCGTTGATGAAGCAGCCGGAATACAGGCCAGTCCAATAATCATAAGCAAATTACCGGTGAAGAAAATCTTCTCCTCAGGAAACCTGTTAGTCAGCGGTTTGATGAGAAACCCCTGGATTACAACAGCCACAATACCAATGTAGAAAAACTGAATTCCAACCTGTTCAGCCGTCAGATTAAGTTCCTGTTCAGCAAAGAGTGGAAAGGCACTATACAGACTCGATTCTCCAAACGAAAGCAAAAAGAAACCTACGATCAATGGAATCAAAAAACCGCGTGCCGTGGTGCTTTTTTGTTCGGAAAGCTGTCGCCAAAACCTGGGTGTAAACACGCTTGGGCGACTCAATCCCGGCGATTGTTGACGGGAGGTGTCAACTGTTTCGGGAAGTTTCAGCAGTACCATCAGAAAACTGCAGAAACTCAGAAATGCAGCAAAAAAACCGGGTAGCGCGAATTTGTTCACTCTCATCCACTCGGCAAATTCAGCAAACCCGATACCTGCCACGAAATCATGAAAAGATGAATGAATAAGAAGAGTAGCCGATGCGGGACCCACGACGAATCCTATACCAAATGCTGCGCCAATGAGCCCCATACCCTTGGCCCTGTTCTCTTTATCGGTCACATCAGCAATATAAGCCTGGGCAGTGGAGATATTGCCCCCCATCATGCCGGCAATAATACGGGAAAAAAAAAGAACGCTGAGCGATTCTGCCAGTCCAAAAATTATATATGCTAAAACAGCACCAAATGTACTTAACAACATGATTGGCCGCCTGCCAATGCGATCTGAAAGGCTTCCCCAGATGGGAGAAAAGATGAGCTGCATAAACGAATAAACGCTATAAAGCAGACCGATTGTCACGGCAGATGCCGAAAATTCCTGGGCATAAAACGGCAGCAGCGGCAGAACGATCCCGAAGCCGAGGAGATCGATCATCACCACTAAAAATACAGTCGCAAGTGCCGGTTTATTCATGTAAATGCCTGGGGATTGAAAGACTGACAAAGATAGGTGCTTTCAATGAACATTTCATGAACATAACTGAAGTGCCCCTCAGCGCTTTCAGAGCAGCTAATTCTGAACGTATGAGCTATTTACGAGCTGCTCAAACCGGTTATAAAGTTCGTCTCTGTGCTCCGATGGGTAGACCTGCGACATTAATACAACCGTGCTGTTCCGGGCGGTATCTATCCAGAAATAGGTTTGAAAAAGCCCTCCCCACTGCAGCCGCCCGGGCATTCTGTTATTTATCATGTTTCCGTCAGGCAAAGTAAGACTGAACCCATAGGTAAAGGCATCCTGACCAAGACGAAGTTCGCCAATTTGATTTTCAGTCAGGCCAATAGCCGCTTCATCTCCGTAAAGCGTTACGTTTTCAAATTGTCCGCCATTCAGCACCATCTGTAAAAACACCTGGTAATCTTCTGCGGTCCCCATCAGGCCGGACCCGCCTGAAAAGTATTTGATTTCAGGCAACCTATTCATTTCGATGCTATCAGACCCTTCAACCGAAAGCTGTGAAAGCCGATCGAGACTATAGGGTTCATCGTTACGGTACATGGCAACGATTTCATCCTGCACGCTATCCTCAATATTAAACCCTGTGCTATCCATGCCTAATGGCTCGAAAATCTCCTCCTGAAAAAATTGATCCAGAGGTTTCCCGGAGGCCACTTCCACAACCCTGCCTAAAACATCTGTGCTCAGTCCATATGTCCAGCTCGTGCCCGGTTCATGTTTTAGCGGGAGCTCACCCAGCGCAGCCATTGTTTCACTAATGGTTCTTCCATCCATAACGGTACCATCCGGCACGCCGCCTTTATTGTACACAGCTCTTAGCTGATCTTCACGAAATCCATAAGCGATCCCTGAGGTATGTGTGAGCAGGTGGTGGATCGTCACTTGGGTGTCAGACGGCTGGGCTGACCATGTAGTATCTGACATATCCACGCTATCAATAACTTCCGCATCTGAAAATTCCGGAATGTATTCTGATACCGGATCGCTTATGTCCAGAGAGTCACGTTCTGCCAGCATCAATATAGCTACAGTCGTTACAGGTTTTGTCATTGAGGCAAGCCTGAAAATATGATCGCTTTCCATTTCTTCATTTTCCTCAATATCTGCCATGCCAAGTGCCTTGTTGTATACAAGTGCGCCATCTTTCACAATCATCGCAACGGCTCCGGGAATTTTATTAGAGTCGATTGCTGCCTGCAAAAAACCAGTCACGGCCTGCAGCGAGTCGGAATACATACCAGCGTCCGATGCGTCTGCGGATTCAAAAGCTGATGACTTAGGTTGGTCAACCGATGATGTGCAGGCACTGAAAATGAGCGATAGAAGCAGTGATATAAAAAGGACGGTTTTTTTCATGATAGATTGTTTCAAGACATTGAGATTCAAGAACTGAGTATAGTATAATCGAGAAACAAATTCAGAAGAAATGAAACCATCATCAAAACGTACGGGACGCCTGATACTCAAGGAACAATTTCTTCAACTACGGTACAAACTTCCTGCGATCTAATTGATATATTGTTGCTTTCTCCGTCATTAACCTTGATTCCAATGAATAAATACTTTCAGTACACATTTTTAGCACTTCTATTTATATCTCTAACATCCTGTGCCACACTTCGTGATGCCGCAAATATACAGGAGCCACAGGTTCGATACGCCAACATGTCAATTCAAACAATTGATTTTGATGGCGTCACCCTGATGTTCGATTTTACTGTTACCAATCCCAATCGGCTTGATGTATCAGCTGAAAGCTACAATTACGAATTTTTTATTAACGGACAGTCTTTTATTAAGGGTAAACAGGAAGAAAAACTAGAGATTAGCAGTGAATCGACATCCATAGTGAGGGTTCCGGTATCTATGACCTTTGCCAATCTTTACGAATCATTTCGTTCAGTGCTGCGGCAGGATTCTATATCGTACCGAATGGATACTGCTGTTTCATTCTCCCTTCCGGTTCTTGGTTTGCGGACGGTTCCCGTGCAAGCTGAAGGGGACTTGCCTATTCCAAAAGTACCACGTATTCAGTTTGGAGGCATTGAGATGAAGCAACTCTCATTTTCAGGTGCTGAAGTGGATATTTCTTTTGGTGTCAGCAACCCCAATCCATTTGGAATCACACTATCGGGAGCTGATTACACTCTAAAGGTCAATGGCAATCAGTGGCTAGACACCAGCCTCGGCGAGGCGATTCGTGTCAATGCTTCCGAATTCAGAGACATTACCATTCCGTTAGAGCTCAGTGCTTCACAAATGGGTTCAGCCCTGTTTGAAATGATGAGGGGTAAAAAAGAGTTTGATTATCAACTGACTGGTCAGGCACGCGTTTCCGCTGATATTGAAGGGTTTACACGCGATCAAACAGTACCATTTGATCTTGAAGGCGTTTTTAATCTTGACGACTTTTAACACATTCTTAACGTCTGTTTAAGCATCTTATTAATCTGATTTTATTTTACTTAGACATTTCTTTTTTAACCTTCTGTATATAACCATAATCTTAGTAAAGACTTTTAATTCATCACTCATGAAACTTCAAAAAATTTTCCTCCCAATTTTACTCTTCACTTTTAGTTTTGCTGCCTGCTCTTCTGAATCACAAAGCGCTGAACAGCAGACTGCAGACATGGCAGAAGACACGATGCAAACCGCTCAATATTTTGCCGAACCCGGTGAACCCGGTGAAGTTATTGAAACAGAAGAACACAATATTTACGTAGAGACTGTTGTTGAGGGCTTGGGCGTACCGTGGGGTGTGGCGTTTCTGCCTGATGGTAACTTGTTGATAACCGAAAGAGACGGCACCGTCCGAATAGTGGAAAACGGAACTCTCAGGGAAGAACCGCTGGCAGGAGCACCGGAACCAGCCGTTCAAAATCAGGGCGGTATGCTCGATATTGCTCTGCATCCCAATTATGAAGAAAATGGATGGATCTACCTGAGTTACTCAAAAGAAGGTCCGAATGGTGGAATCACAACGGCACTTGAACGCATGAAGCTGGACGGATATGAGTTTGTGGACCGCGAAGAAATTTACATAGGAAACGAATTCACGGGAGGTGGACGACACTTTGGAGGACGTATTGCATTTGGCGGTGATGGATACCTCTACTTTACAATTGGCGACAGAGGCCAAAGAGAAAAAGCCCAAAATACATCACTTTCTCACGGTAGTGTTTTCAGACTTAACGATGAAGGAAGTATTCCGGAAGACAACCCATTTGTGGGTGAAAACGGACTGGATGAAATCTACTCATATGGCCACCGTAATATTCAGGGAATGGGCGTTCACCCTGAGACCGGAGAAATCTGGACCAATGAACATGGCGCACGGGGCGGTGATGAGCTAAATAATCCACAAATGGGCAATAATTATGGATGGCCCGAAATTACTCACGGCGTGAATTACGACGGATCACCCATCACCCCTGATACAGCCAAAGCAGGAATGGAGCAGCCCGTTATGCACTGGACGCCATCTATTGCCCCTTCAGGTTTAGCTTTTGTAACCGGCGACCGGTATCCAAACTGGACAGGCGATATCATGAATGGAGCTCTTAAGTTTCAGCTAATTGCCCGCATTGAGATTGATGAAGACGGAAACTTTGTCCATGAAGAACGAATCCTTGAAGGAATCGGACGCATCAGGGAAGTGGAGATGGGACCAGATGGTTACATCTATTTCACCAATGAATCTGAAGGGACTTTAAATCGAATCATACCTGTAGAGTCGTAACTAATACCAGAAAAAATTATTTGCTCAAAACCCGGTCATCGATGATGTCCGGGTTTTTTTATGAGATGAGAATTTTAACATATTTTGATCACAAATTAAGTGTCGTTTCAGTTATGAAACGTGGTATAGCCCTGAATGCTTTCGGGGTGAGTTTTTCGAAAAATCGAGACATGACATATCAATAGAGTATTCAAGAATGACTCGCATGCGACAACTTACCGTTGACATGACACTAGAATCTTGTTGGATATTCAGTACAACAAGAAATAATCTAGCTATCCAGAATCTCTAATGGCGATTCTAAATTAAAGGCAATTCAATGATTAGACTGAAGTGCCGCCTAAAACTGATTCGAGCTGCATTTCTTTGAGTACGTTATCTTGAATGGGTTGGGTAAGGTCATTGATCTCATCAACACCCCAGGTCATACCCACAACGGTTCTTGTCGGACGTTTACCCGCTGGCATTTCCGCAAGTTTCAGATACGCATCTACGACCCATTGCGGATCGGGCGCATCCTCGCTTCGAAGCATTTTATCAAACTCTTCACTCATCGCTGCAGGAACACCCGCTAATTCTCCATATGATTCCAGCACATCGCCGTGATCAGGAACTTTCCCGGATTCTAATAAACCGGTGCCAAAGGGTCCTGGTTCAACAAGTGCTACATCAACTCCAAAGGGAGAAAGCTCATAACGAAGCCCCTGGCTATAAGCTTCGAGTGCATGCTTGGAAGCCGTGTAAGTTGAAAAAAACGGTGGCGAAATACGGCCAACCAGTGACGATGTATTGATAATTAGCCCTGAGCCTGCCTTACGCATGGCCGGTAATACCGCCTGCATGGTTCTTATGGCACCAAAATAGTTGGTCTCCATTTGAAAACGCGCTTGCTCAACACTGTATGCTTCAGTAATACCGATATACATGATTCCGGCATTGTTGATGAGAACATCGATGGTCTCTGCTTCCGCCAGAATGCTGTTTATTGCGTCAGTAACAGAATCATCGCTGTTCACATCCATATCCATTACGTTAATAAGGGGTGAGTATGCATCCAGTTCTGCTTTTTTCTCTGCATTCTTTCCATCGGGGTTGCGCATTGTCGCAAACACCTTGTTGCCTCTGTCGGCAAAATCTTTGGCAGCTTTTAAACCAAATCCGCTGCTGCTTCCTGTAATAATTATATTTTTCATTTCTATGCTACTAATTGTGATCAATTTATTTTTTCCATCCTAAAAACTCTTTGTTTTTAATCGTTGAGGGGTAAATCGTTTAATTTGACATAATTCTGTTTTTAAGATTGATGTTAAAAACCAAACATTCCATTGTTATTCGCCAGCCCTTCCATTGGGATCGCCTGAATGACATCCCAATGCTCTACGGCTTTACCATTTTCAAAACGAAGCAGATCGTAAAAAACATTTGCAGTGCCGTTCCACTCTCCCTCGCTCACCGTTAGGACAAAGTTTCCCTCTCCCAATACTTTGTGGATTTTGGTGTACCTGAACATGTTATTCTGTGCGGTGAGGTACTCTACAGCCTTAACGATTCCCGACAATCCATCTTTTATACCTGGATTATGCTGGTGGTACTGCTCGGAACTGATATATTCAGTAATCTTATCTGGATTTTTCCCCATCAGAATATCTTCTACCATCGCCTTTGCAGTTGCCTTGTTTTCTTCGGTTTTATCCAGGTCAGTTGCTTCGGTTGGGCCATCAGTCTGCGTCCTGCCACTGGCGGTTTCTTTAACCAATGCCGTCATGGCATCCCAATGTTCGGCTACTTTGCCGTTATCGTCCAATCGTATAATATCAAAGGAAACCATTTCATCGGCCCCAAATGGCTTGGCGTTTCTCCAAATGTTGTGCATAAATACAAAATTGCCATCCTGGAACATCCGAATATTTTCAGCGGTGGTTCCGTTTTCTTGTAGTACAGACAGCATTTTGATAAAGGGTTCTAAGCCTGTTGGGATATATGGATTATGTTGGATATAATCCGCATTCGCCAGTTCACGCATAGTTACAGGGTCGTTTTTTAAGACAGCACCTAAAAAAGTGCCAACCGTTTCTTTAGTGTTCATATTCATAACTTTTGATTCATTTTGCCGCTTGTTGATTCAGATTGTTTTGTGCTACAGGAAGCGAGAATACCTGACAACACAAACAGGATCATTACTTTTCTCATTGGGTTTGTCATTTGATTATAAATTTTTACTTTTATTCCGCAAGGAATATTATATTTTAACTTTTAACTTGCAAGCTATTTTGAAATTTAATTTTATTTTGCAAGTAATATTTAACAGAGGGACTATATATGAGACAGGACTTCAGATGTGACTGCCCGTTTACTTCAGCCCTTGATGTACTGGGTGATAAGTGGATGCTGGTTATCGTAAAGCAGATGCTAATCGAAGGCAAAGAAACCTTTAAAGACTTTACGGAAAGTGAAGAAGCCATTGCCACCAATATTCTTTCGGACAGGCTCAAACTGCTGGAAGAACTTGAAATCGTCATCAAGACAAAACGGCCTGACAACAAAAAGACAAACCACTATCTTTTGACCGAAAAGGGATTGGCTTTGACGCCTATACTCATAGAACTGGCAACCTGGAGCGATAATTATCTTAGAGACATTCACCCATCCATTGCAGATGGTGAAAAAATGGAACTACTTCGAGAAGATAAAGCAGCATTTGCGCGTGCGGTGGAGAATAATTACAGGGAGAAACTGGCTAAAACCTCATATGAAAACATACCTGAATAAAGGGGTAAGTTTACAGCTATGTGTCGTTTACAAAATTCGATAGTGTGGAAAAGTATTTACTTTAAAGTCCGCAGCGGTACTTAATTGGAACTATTATTCCAAAGAACAGAAAATGATTACTTGAGGAGTAAGACGCAGTGGTTGTGATGTTTATTACCAAACGAGGCAACCCATTCTGGACAGGAATTATCTGAATGATAATCTTTAACTACAGTTAATTACGCCTATAAAAATCGAGGTAGGGATATGTTCACGAAGAACGAATTCTTGAAGGAATCGGTCGCATCAGGGAAGTAGAGATGGGACCCGATGGTTACATCTATTTCACTAATGAGTCTGAAGGGACATTAAGCAGAATTGTTCCTGTAGAGTCGTAACTAATACCAGAAAAAATTATTTGCTCAAAACCCGGTCATCGATGATGTCCGGGTTTTTTTATGGGATGAAAAAAACACCTTGCTTTGAACTCAAAACTTTAATCTATTTTGTATAAGGTATTCAAAAAATACTCACCCATTCAAAGAGTCCATCAGTGCCTTTCTGGAAGTGAAAAAAGGGACATACTCTATAACAAAGCTGCTCGCTTTTTAGAGCTCGACCCCGAGCTAATATCAAATCACCATAAATAAAGATATTATTAAGTAAATTAATCAGGGATAATTTAAATGGCTGCTTCGCCGACTAAATCATAAAAATCTGAGACAATGAAAGAATTAACAACCTTTTTAGCATTTTCTATTATTCTATTTATATCAGGCTGTAATAGTGGCGAACAAGGAACACCTGCTGTATCTGAAGATGAATGGGTTGTTGATTTCTTTGATGATTTTGACACATTCAATACGGATAACTGGCAGGACCAAAGAATTTGGGTAAACAATGAATTACAGTGCTATGTGCCAGACGGAGAGTATAATACACGAGAAGTAAATGATGGCACTCTAAAACTAAGAGTAGTTAATGTTGGGGAAAAACTACCATGTGATAACATGGATAAATATGGCGAACAACATCCTCCAACAGAATATATGGCCGGTCGAATTGCGTCCAAAAACAGAAAGGAATTTGTAAAGGGTAAGTGGACAGCCAGACTAAAACTTCACACCAGTAACGAACCAAGTATGTTTCCGGCCTGGTGGATATTAGGAGCCCAAAACAACGAACCTCCGGTTCAGGAAGAAGATGAGAATGTATGCTGGCCGTTAACCGGATCTGGCGAGATAGATATTTTCGAACATCATGGAGATCACCTGACAGATGAGTTTACAACAGGTGCTATTAAAAGTCTTGGAGAATGTGACAAAGGTGACTGGTGGAGCTTACGTACCGAAGTAGATGCCGTACTCACCGAGTATCATGAGTATTCTGTTGAGTGGGAAGAAAGTGATTTAGTGTATCGCTTAGATGGAGAAGAAGTTTATCGTAACGAAGGCGAAGGTGATAATTACCCGGAACCAATGTTTGCTATTTTAAACTATGCTAAGATTACAGATAATGGTATGGAAGGCGAATGGGTGATGGAAGTTGATTGGGTAAAACACGAGTATAGAGCTGAATAATCGTCGGTTTGGTTGTGGACGAAAAAAGCTTAAATGTACAGTGCGCAGAGACTGAAAAGGGGCTCAAAAGACCTTACTTCCGATAGCCGACAACTATTATTAATCCAGATCCTTAATAGCTTTTGAAAGTTCCTGAAGTGACTTCTTCGCATCCCCAAAGAACATCTGATTGGTGTCGCTGTAGAACAGATCATTATCAATTCCCGCATATCCGGGATTTAGGCTGCGCTTAAACACAATCGTTCTTTTCGCTTCATCAACGTTCAGGATCGGCATACCATAAATGGGACTGCCGGGTGATGTTTTGGCCGCGGGATTTACTACATCATTCGCACCGATTATTAACACTACATCCGTACTTTTTAACTGAGGGTTGATCTCTTCCATGTCATACAGCTGGTCGTAGGGCACATCGGCTTCAGCAAGAAGCACGTTCATATGACCCGGCATCCGGCCGGCCACCGGGTGAATACCATAAGCAACTTCAACTCCTTTCTCCTCCAGAAGATTGGCAACCTCTTTCAGAACGTGCTGAGCCTGAGCCACTGCGAGACCATACCCCGGCACAATCACAACTTTATTGGCATAGGAGCACTGAATGGCAACATCATCAGCATATGTCTTTTGTACGGTTTTGTCGCTATCGCCTGTATCGCCGGGTCCTTCCTCTCCGCCCCCGAACGCACCAAAGAGTACATTCAGCAGAGTTCGGTTCATCGCCTTACACATCACATTGGTAAGAATGAGCCCGGCAGCTCCCACAAGTGCACCACTGATAATGAGCAGGTTGTTGCCCAAAACGAATCCGGCCATCGATGCTGCAATTCCGGAATAGGAGTTGAGTAGTGAAATCACAACCGGCATATCTGCACCACCAATTGGCAGGACTGTTAGCACACCAATAAGTAATGAAAGGCCAAAAAGTGACCAGAAAACGGTTTGATAGGCCGGATCAACAGTGAACCAGCCAACGAGCCCGAGTGCAAGTGCGGTTAGTACAAGATTAATAATGTTTTGTCCCGGCAGAGCAATTCGTCCGCCATTAATAAAGCCTTTCAGTTTACCGAACGCGATGAAACTACCTGTAAAGGTGATGGACCCAATAACAATACTCAGGCCGGTGGTAACAAGACCGTCAGGTGCAATTGTTGTAGGGTCAACCCGTGCAAATTCTCCCCATGCAACAAGTGCTGAAGCGCCTCCGCCAAATCCGTTGAAAATAGCAACCATCTCGGGCATGGCGGTCATTTGAACTTTTTTTGCTGCAATAATACCAATCAAGGCCCCGATCACAACCCCGGCAATAATCAGTTCAAAGCTGAGAATCTCTCTGTCAAACAGAGTCACTACCACACCTATGAGCATCCCAAACGAAGCCAGCTGATTGCCAGATCGTGCCGTTGCCGGCGACCCGAGACGTTTAATTCCAACAATGAAAAAACCGGTGGCAAGCAGGTAAAGCAGCTGAATTACATTTGGAAGTACCGACTGTAAGGCTTCCGGTAAGAATTGACTCATCAGTTATCCTCCTTTTTCTTGAACATCTCTAGCATACGATCGGTAACCATAAATCCGCCCACCACGTTGATCGTTGCAAATATGATTGCAGCAAATCCAATCCATTGTGCATAAGCTGAATCTGAGCCGCCGGTGATGATCAATGCTCCAATCAGAGTAATCCCCGAAATAGCATTTGCACCCGACATCAAGGGTGTATGCAGAGTAGGTGGAACTTTCGTTATAAGCTCAAACCCCACAAACGAGGCGAGTACGAAAATAAAGAGGTTGAATATCAGTTCTTCCATGGATGTTTTATCGTGAGTCTTGAATTTAAAATCGATACTTTTATCTGGCTACAGTCACTTTAACTTTAACTACCTACATGTTCTCTTTCACAAATGGCGAGATCAATTCTCCCTCATGTGTTACGGTCGTGTTAATGATAATTTCGTCATCAAAATTGAAATTCGGTTGCCCGTCCTCAATCAGCAGATCCAGCAGCGACATCAGGTTTTTTGAATAGAGTTTGCTTGCATGGTTGGCCAGTTTTGACGGCAGATTTAGCGGGCCAAGAATAAGTACACCGTTATGATTAACGGTTTCACCTGCCTTAGTCAGCTCGCAATTTCCGCCCTGCTCAGCCGCAATATCAACAATAACAGACCCTGCCTGCATATCATCGACCATTTCTTTCGGTATAAGTTCCGGGGCCGGACGACCAGGAACAAGCGCCGTTGTAATTACGATATCAGATTTTGCGACGTGTTTGTGAACAAGCTTCTGTTGCTTCTCCCTGTCACTTTCAGTTTGCTCTTTGGCATAACCGCCTTTTGTTTCAGCAGATTCATCCGATTCAGATTTCTCATCTGATTCAGCTTCCACAAATTTAGCGCCCAAACTTTCAACCTGCTCTTTTACCGCCGGGCGTATATCAAATGCTTCCACAACAGCTCCAAGTCGCTTTGCTGTTGCAATTGCCTGCAGGCCAGCGACACCTGCGCCAAGAACCAATACTTTTGCGGGGGGAATAGTGCCTGCTGCGGTCATCATCATCGGCAGATATTTGTCAAGTGTATTGGCACCGATCAGCGCGGCTTTGTAACCTGCAATATTGCTCATCGAAGAGAGGGCATCCATTGACTGTGCTCGGCTTATCCTAGGCACTGTGTCCATTGCAAGACCGGAAATCTGCTGCTTTTTAAGGACTTCTACATAATCCTGGTTTTGAAGAGGCCATATAAAACTGACAAGAACACTTCCCTTCTTCATTTTTTTAAGATCATCTTTTGAAGGTGCCTGTACTGCCAGCAGGATATCGCAATCTGAAAGAATTTTGTCGCCTTTCTTTTCAATTTTTGCGCCTGCATCGATATAATCACTATTGGAATAGCTGGATGCCACGCCCGCTCCGGACTCGATAATTATTTCCTGCCCCGAATCTTTTAGTTTCTTAACTCCTTCCGGCGTGAGAGCCACGCGGTTTTCATTTTCAACCGTTTCTTTACAAACCCCAATCATCTATTATTTTCCTCCAACATAAGAATTTCCATAAACTTATTGATTTTTTAGATGTTTGCAACTTAATCTTTTCCATGGAAACGGTTTCAATAAAGAATTATGAAAAATGTTATTCAAAAGCTATACAACCGATAGAGAAGATTGACTAAACAGAGCCATAAAATTTCTTACCTTTAGCCAAAATAAATAAACATTACAGACAATCATGAAAGATATAGAAGGAAAAACATTTGACGTCATTATCGTCGGAAGCGGCCCCGCCGGATTTACTGCCGCACTTTATGCTGCAAGAGCAGATTTGAACCCTCTTGTTTTTGAAGGACCGGAGCCAGGCGGACAGCTGATGCAAACAACTGACGTTGATAACTTCCCCGGTTATCCCGAAGGTGTGATGGGTCCAAAAATGATGGAAGATTTCAGAGAACAGGCCAAACGCTTTGGTGCCGACTGCCGGTATGGTTTTGTAGATAATATTGAATTCGACAAGCGCCCCTACAAACTTACTGTTGATGAAGAGACAACGGTATTCGCAAAATCCATCATCATTGCAACAGGTGCTTCCGCAAAATGGCTCGGCATTGAAAGCGAACAGAGATTGCGCGGCAAAGGTGTCAGTGCATGTGCTACATGTGATGGTGCATTTTTCCGAAACGAACATGTCGTAATTGTAGGCGGCGGCGATACTGCGATGGAAGAGGCAACCTTTCTCACAAAGTTTGCCAGTAAAGTGTCTGTAATCCATCGGCGTGATGAACTGCGTGCATCTAAAGCAATGCAGAATCGTGCGTTTAACAATGATAAAATTGAATTTATCTGGGATTCAGAGCTAACTGAAGTCCTGGGCGAAAATGTTGTGGAAGGTGTGAAGGTAAGGAACACGAAAACAAACGAGGAAACCATCCTTAAAGATGTAACCGGCGTGTTTATCGCTATTGGTCACAAGCCAAATACCGATCTGTTCAAGAGCGTTCTCACAATGGATGATGTAGGTTACATCCAGACGAAAGGCCAGTCGACCGAAACTGATTTACCCGGTATCTTTGCCAGCGGAGACGCGATGGACCCAATTTACCGCCAGGCCGTTACTGCAGCCGGTACAGGATGCCGCGCTGCATTGGATGCCGAACGCTTTCTGGCTGATGCCGAACAGAGTGAAGAAGCTATCGCACAATCGCACTGGAAATAATTCTCGTCTGCATGCTGTAGTTGCAGGCTGACGAGTTGGATGGCCCAGTCAAAACATGGCATGTCTAAAGCCACCGAGACGTGTAGATTCTATCGAAAAATTTGCATAAGTAACTTAGTACAGATCTTTCTCGAGACATGCTATGTTTAGTGCTCGTTTCTGTTCCTCATACAGTCATTTTCCTCTCGGGTCAGGCG
>CAZVEP010000002.1:0-98925 GCA_964625635.1 uncultured Rhodohalobacter sp. | reverse complement strand
TCTCACCAGAAGTATGACCTTAATCAAGTAAATAGTAAGAATTGTGTTAATACCCCCATTCAAAGGGGTATGCTGATCAGAAGGGCCCGGATGATATCGGGGCCCTTTTTTTTTGAAGACTTTTCATGCCTTAGAATTGGTAACAGTGTCTTAATCCAACACGAACAATTCTATAATCTTAGGCAGGTATTATATGCCTGTTCATAGAATGGGTGAAGAAATAATAGCCCTTCACCAGCGAGCTAATCACTTCAAAAAGACTCCGGGGAACCGGGGTCTTTTTTTATGTGAATTTATTTTTGAGAGGATAGGGAACCCGCCTGCATTACTCTGCGTTCTTTAGATCGATACGAACCAAATATCATCGAATTGATCTACGTAACGAGAAAATCCCATTTTAACGCAGCCCATCGTCTTCACAACCCGAATAAGTCGGAAGAGTGGAATAAAGACGTCTTTGGGAAGTGCAATAATCCTAACTGGCACGGACATAATTACGTTATGGAAGTGACTGTTGTTGGTGATCCGGATCCCGAAACCGGATACGTGATCGATTTAGGTGATTTGAAGCGTATCATCCAGACAAACATATTGGACAAGTGTGACCATAAAAATTTGAATCAGGAAGTTCCTTTTTTAGAAGGAGTGATCCCAACATCAGAGAATTTGGTTAAAGCATTTTTCCAGGAACTTGAAGACGATATTAACGCAAAAGCTTACGGCCCGTCAAAGCTTCACTCAGTGAAACTATTCGAGACAGAACGTAACATCGCGGAATATTGTCCTAACCCTCGCATTTAAAAGTGCTATTACCCACAGACGTATGATTACTACACAGCTTAAACGCTTTTACGACCCTACATTTACTATAACAGATCAGTACAAAGATAGCCTGCCGGACCTTCAAAATGGTCCTGCATCCCTAATTGAAGGAGCTAATGTACCCATTCAGCAAGTTGGAATATCAAATTTTAAACTCCCTTTAAAGTATCCAACACCATCAGGAGATCTGCTCACACTGGAAACATCCGTCGATGGCTATGTCGGACTTGATGCTGGAAAGAAAGGCATCAACATGAGTCGCATAATGCGGACATTTTATGAGTTCAAGGATGAAATCTTTCACCCCGGGAAACTTGAAGAGCTTCTAAAAGCGTATAAAGATGATTTGGGCAGTCAATCAGCATTTCTAAAACTGTCATTCAGCTATCCCATGATGAAAAAGAGTCTCCGATCAGGACTTGAGGGATACCAATACTATGACGTTTCATTTGAAGGAAAATTAGATGAATATGGGAACTACAGCAAGTTCATCCATCTGGACTTTGTATACAGCAGCGCATGTCCTTGTTCTTTTGAGCTGGCAGAACACGCCCGTGAAGAACGTGAAGTAGCGACTATTCCCCACAGTCAGCGAAGTGTGGCTTCTATAACTGTCGAGCTAAACGACGATATCTTTGTTGACAGGCTTGTTGAACTGAGTCGTGATGCACTTCAAACAGAAACCCAGGTGATGGTAAAGCGCGAAGATGAACAAGCATTTGCCGAAATGAATGGCGCTTATCAAAAATTCGTGGAAGATGCGGCTCGTCTGCTTTATGATCAGTTAAATGATGAAGAAGCTGTCAAAGATTTTGTTGTTCGCTGTGCTCATCTCGAGAGTCTGCACAGCCATGATGCGGTGAGTAGAATTTGTAAAGGCGTCCCGAACGGCCTGCGGTAAAATTTGATAGTCTGAGTTGAGTCATGCCCGACATCAACTATTAAGAGGTTTAAAACGATACTGAGTAAACGATAAACCATATAATGGTTCCTGTAAAGAAATACCCAAACAGGGCCATTATTCCGTCCCTTGCGGTAAATGAAAGTCCAAACGCTATGAGGGCAGCTCCGGCAAAGTTTGCGCTAAAGGGGATAAACTCCATAATGGGCATTGCCAATGAGATACCCAGACAAACCAGTGCTGCCGGGTAGACCATAACACCTGTAGTAATCCACTGCAATCTGGGTTTAATTAGCTTATCAACATAGCCCGCCGGTTTGTATAGTTTGTTAATCGCACGATGTAGTCTATTTTTCTTTATAGATCGATTTAAAATCGCACGAGGCAGCCACAGCTTCTTTCTATTAACAAGTATCTGAGTAGCCACCAGAAATACGATAATTCCCATCACAGTTGGTACTCCCGGAATATCTCCTATAAGAGGGGCCACTGTCACCAGGCCTACAATCAATAGAATAGGACCGAAGGAACGCCTGCCAACAACATCCAGAATATCACCTATTGAAACGTTCTCAAGCTGCTCTGATGACTTATGGATCTTTTCAAGAACTCCCTTTAAGGTTGACATTTTTTCAGTAGCACTCATGATCGATTGATACTATATCAGAGGAGGTTGTTAAAAAAAAAGAGGGCAATGAAGCCCTCTGATTTTCTTGTTTCTAAATCCATTATCGTTTCGCAGACTAATTACAGAATTTACGATCCGATTGCTGCTTTGACAAGTTTGCTCTGCTCAGCTTCGTGGATTTTTTTCTGGCCTGCCGCTGGTGATGCAGATGCTTGTCGCCCGGTGTAAGTCAGACTCTGTTCATCAGACAGTAATTTTTGTAGTCTCGGTGATACAAATGTCCAGCCTCCCATATTTTGTGGCTCTTCCTGGCACCATACAATCTCTTTCAGATTTGTATATGTTTCCAATGCTTGTTTGATATCATTATTTGGGAACGGATAGAATTGTTCAAGACGTGCAACCCCAACGCTCTCATTGAGATTTTTGCCATCAGAATCTTCCAGTTCTTTCAGGATATCGTAATAAACTTTTCCTGAACAAATAATGAGTCGCTCAATAGAATCTTTCGAATCAGATTCCATATCGATAAAAGGATGGTATTTACCGTTCCCAAGTTCATCCACATTACAGACCGCCATAGGATGTCGCAGCAGACTTTTGGGAGACATGATAATAAGAGGTTTTCGTTTGTCCTGGAGAATTTGCTTCCGGAGTGCGTGATAATACTGAGCCGGTGTGGTCAGATTTACAACCTGCATGTTATCCTCGGCACAAAGCTGTAAAAACCTCTCAAGTCGGGCCGATGAGTGTTCCGGTCCCTGGCCTTCATAGCCGTGGGGAAGCGTCATCACCAGGGATGTTTTTTGTCCCCATTTGGCTTCTGATGCGGAAATATATTGATCGATGATAACCTGGGCACCATTTACAAAGTCGCCAAACTGTGCTTCCCAAATAACAAGTGCCTCAGGATTTGATGCACTATAGCCAAATTCAAATCCCAGGGCTGCAAACTCACTCAGCAGGCTGTTGTAGGGATGAAATCTTGCCTGGTCATCCGTAAGGTTGTCAAGCGGTACAAACCGCTGTTGTGTTTTCGTGCCATGTAGAACTACATGCCGGTGGCTGAAGGTTCCGCGCTCCACATCCTGGCCGGTTAATCGAATGGGCGTTCCGCTTTGTAATAGTGATCCAAAGGCAAGAGCTTCAGCAAATCCCCAATCAATTTTCTTCTCATTTTTCTCTGCAGCCTCCGCCCGTTTTGCAAGCTGTTTAAGAAGCTTTGGGTTGGCGTCAAAATCGTTCGGGACGGTATTTAATTTGACCGCGATCTCCTTCAGTTTATCAACAGGATAGGTTGTATCAGGATAATCGTCCCACTCTTTTTGTTTCTTTTCAGAACGATCCAGCATCTTATCTGTGACTTCAAGAGAAGGTGAGCTCTTGGCTTCTTCAAAAGCGTTCTGTAATAATTCGTCAAACTCATCGAAGATATCCTGCATTTCATCTTCGGTGAACTCTTCTTTTCTCAGCAGTTCGTTCACGTAAATATCGCGTACAGGGGAGTGATTTTCAATTTCTTCATACATTCCAGGCTGAGTAAAAGCCGGCTCGTCACCTTCATTGTGCCCGTGCTTGCGGTAGCAGATAAGGTCAATTACAACATCTTTCTTAAACTTCTGTCGGTAGTCGAGTGCAGTCTTGATTGAATGAACAGCAGACTCAGGGTCATCGCCATTTACATGAAAAATAGGAGCCAGAATCATTTTGGCAATATCTGAGGCGTATTCTGTGGAACGTGCATCAGAAGGAAGAGTTGTAAAACCAATCTGGTTATTAATGATAATGTGAATGGTACCCCCGGTTTCATACCCCCGGAGTTGTGACATGTTAAGTGTTTCTGCAACCACTCCCTGCCCGGCAAATGCAGCATCGCCATGGATTAAAATAGGGGCAACCGTGGTATGCGCTTTGTCTTCACTGTCTTTTTGATCCTGAATAGCCCGGGTGGCTCCTTCTACCACTGGATTCACAGACTCAAGATGGCTCGGGTTTGGCATCAGTTCAAGCTCTATCTCTTTTCCTGTGGAAGTTTTATAGGTTCCTTTGGTTCCAAGGTGATATTTCACATCGCCGGATCCCTGAATGGTGCCGGGATCAATATTACCTTCAAAATCCTGAAAAACCTTACTGTAATCCTTATTCATTACATTTACAAGAATATTCAGGCGCCCCCTGTGTGCCATGCCAAGGAAAAACTTCTCAATATCATTTTCTCCGGCCTGTTCAACTAAGAAATGCATCATCGGGATCAGAGTTTCTGCACCTTCGAGTGAGAATCTCTTGTGCCCTATGTATTTCTTATGAAGGAACTGTTCAAAAGCCATTGCCTGATTTAGCTTGTGGAGAATGTCCTTTTTGTCCTCTTTGGAGAGATCAGGTGTGTTTGTTGTGGACTCCATATGTTCACGCAGCCACTTTCGCTCATCCAGATCAAGCAGATGCATGTACTCCGCACCAATCTTACCACAATAGGTTTCGCGAAGGAGGGTGATAATATCACGTAATTTAGCACTTCTGTATCCGCCCAGGCCACCACAGTAAAATTCACGGTCCAGATCCCAAAGAGTGAGTCCATAGTACTCGAGATCAAGTTCAGGACTGTGCCCTGGTTTCGTTTCAAGAGGATCAAGATTTGCCAGTACATGACCGCGCATTCTGTACATACTCATGAGTCTCCATACGGCGATGGCACGACGGTCTTGTTCCAGGGTATTGGACGCACCGCTAAGCTGACCGCTATATTGGTCGGCACCAAAGGGCAGTGGCTCATAAGGGATGTCAAGATCCTGGAAAATTTGTTCAAAAAATGTCTCTTCACCGTTTAACAGCTGCTGTATTTTTTTCAGGAATGAACCAGACTCTGCACCCTGAATAACCCGGTGATCATACGTACATGTAATGGACATTACTTTACTGACACCAAGCTGATTCAGTACATCCTGTGACATAGACTGAAATTCAGCCGGATAGTTGATAGCGCCGGTTGCAATAATAGCTCCCTGGTTTTTCATTAAACGGGGCACAGATGAAACTGTACCAATTGTGCCGGGATTGGTGACGCTTATCGTCGTATTCTGAAAATCACTTATTTCGAGGTTTCCATTTCTGGCCTTATCGATGATATCAGCATATGCATATAAAAATTCCTTGAAATTCATCTTGTCAACGCCTTTGATATTCGGCACAACAAGATTTCGTGACCCATCTTTTGATTTGAGGTCAACAGCAATACCAAGGTTCACCTGACCGGGCTCAACTTTATAATGTGTCTTATCTTTTTGTGTATAGTAGCAGTTAATGGATGGGAAATCCTTTAATGCCTGAATAACAGCCCATGCAATAAAGTGAGTGAAAGAAGCTTTCGGCTGGCCGTTCTGTAATAAATGCCGGTTTATAATGGCCCGGTCTTCTGTGAGCATCTTCATCGGTAATACGCGAAGAGAAGTAGCCGTCGGCACTTCGATACTCTCATCCATATTCTCAACGATCTTGGAAGCAACCCCTTTTATTTTATGGAGTTTCGCATCGTCCGGAATTTTTGGCCCTTTCTCAGGAGTGGGTTTCTTTTCCGGAGCTTCTTTTTTTGATTCCGGAGCGACTTTCTCCTTTTCAGGCGGTGCGGGAGCAGTCTCAGTTTCAGTTTCAGCAGTAGATTTCCCGTCCACTTCATCAAAATATCGTCTCCAATGATCGGGAACCTGATTAGGATCTTCCTGATACTGCTCGTAAAGTTCTTCAACAAGTGCTGAGTTGGGGCCAAAAACCGCTTCTAAAGATTTCAAAATGGTATCTGTATGTGAGATTAATGAAGTAGTGGAAAACAATAGCTGGTTTGATACAGCAAACGCTCTAAACCGACTGTGTATGATTGATTTCGTATGATTGAAAGCGGTATCAAATTAACCATTATAAATTAAAAAAACGATCGAATTCAGTAATGGAAACTACCTGAATCTTTTTAACAAACTTACATTTAATGACTCTGCTGTATTGATTATATTGATCAAGTCTACAAACCCTATAATTTGCAACAGAACATACATGGTTAATAGCAGCAACGGCGCACCCACTGGAGCAGAAGAAATTACATGGGATCTATCTGATCTGTACTCTTCTGTTGATGACCCGGCATTTGAAAATGACAAGGAAAAAGTTCGCACCCTGGCCAACCGGTTTTCTGAAAAATACAAGGGCAGGGTGGCGGATCTATCTGCTAAAGAGCATGCCGAGTCTCTGGTTGAATATGAAGAGATCGTTCAGATAGCGGGCAAGCTTGGATCATTCGCTCAGCTTAAATGGTCAACAAATACAGAAGATCCAGCCCTGGGCAAGTTGCTTCAGGAAGCCCGCGAGCTGGGGTCTGAAATTAGCCAAACGCTGGTTTTTTTCAGTGTGGAGTGGTTGAAGATAGATGACGAAAAAGCACAAAAACTGATTGAAAGTCCTGAATTGACAGGATGGAAACACTACCTTGAAACCTCGCGGCTTTACAAGCCTCATACGCTCAGCGAAGAAGCCGAAAAAGTAATGAGTGCTAAATCGGTAACCTCCAGATCTGCGTGGAACAGGTTTTTTGATGAAACACTGGGAGCGGCACGGTTTGAACTGGATGATGAATCTCTTACAGAACAGCAGGTTCTGAGTAAACTACACAGCCCCAACAGATCGCTCAGAAAACGAGCTCATCAGTCGCTTACAACAACCTTTCAAGATCACTCCCGGACGCTGACCTATGTCTTCAATACAATACTTTCAGATAAACATACCAATGATAAACTGCGCGGGTACGAAAGCTGGATTTCATCCCGCAACCTAGCAAATGAAATTGATCAATCTACTGTCGATAGTCTCATCAACTCAGTAACAGGAAAGTACGACCTGGTTCAGCGCTACTATAAATTGAAGAAAAATCTATTAGGGTATGATGAACTGTACGATTACGATCGCTACGCGCCACTCGCTTCCACACGGAAAAAGATAAGCTGGCAGGAAGCGCGGGAAAATGTGCTTGAGGCTTACGGCAATTTTCATCCTGAAATGAAGAGAATTGCAGGTGAATTCTTTAGCAAGGGCTGGATTGATGCCGCCATCAAACCGGGAAAAAGAGGCGGGGCATACTCAGCAAGCACCGTGACATCGGTACATCCCTATGTATTTATGAATTATGACGGCCAGTTACGGGATGTTCAGACACTTGCGCATGAACTGGGGCATGGTGTTCATCAGTATCTCTCCAGAAAACAGGGAGAACTTCAATCATCAACTCCGCTCACGACAGCCGAAACAGCTTCTGTATTTGGTGAAATGCTGGTATTTAACCGCCTGATGAATTCATTAGACGATCCCAAAGAACAGCTTGCACTTCTGACAAGCAAGATAGATGACACGATTGCGACGGTTTTTCGACAGATTTCGATGAATCGTTTTGAAGAAAAAATTCATACGGCACGCAGAAATAAGGGCGAACAAACAACCGAACAGTTTTCTGAGCTCTGGTATGAAACCCAGCATGCATTATATGGCGACTCCGTAAAATTAACAGATGAATATAAACTGTGGTGGTGCTACATTCCGCATTTTCTGCATACACCCGGATATGTATATGCATATGCCTTTGGTGAGCTATTGGTCCTGGCGCTGTATGATGCTTACAAAAGCGGACAGGATAGCTTTTCAGAGAACTATATTGAACTTCTTGAGGCAGGTGGATCGGACTGGCCTCATAATATCGTAAGCAAAATGGGTATCGATATCAGGGATGAATCTTTCTGGAATAGAGGGCTGTCGCTTTTTGAAGATATGATAATCCGCGCCGAGGAACTCTCTAAACAAATAGAAAAATAAACGACACGTTTCGCTAATGAAAAGAGAAGAAAAGTCGCTTATTGAATTTAAGCAGATCATGGAAGATCTGGTTCATCTGCTGAGAAAGTCTACCCGCTCTCAAACTGTCTACCTGAATTGGGTAAACAGATCGAGGCAACAGTTTGTGCTCGAAACGCAGTCAACATCTCTTCCTAACGTCATGTTTCGTGACAGGGTAATGTTCAACCAGCATTTTCTGAAGCCATACACCGATTTGAAAGAGATTGAAGTACTGAAAGTTGGCAGAGATGTGAAGAGTGAAGATCTCAATCATTATTATGATTTTGTACCGGTGCAGCACCTCGTGCTCATACCCTTTAGAAATAACGGTGAAACAGTAGCGATTACCGCAATTGAAACAGAAACGGTACTATCTCTATCCAATCATGATGAAACGATTTCCTCATATCGTAATGCACTGGCGAATGTTTTGAATACGTACCTGGAACTCACAGAATTTTATGGAAAGGAAGAAGTGTGGACTGATTATGAAGCTTCACTCCAAACCATCAGTCCAAAACACCATAAAGTTGATATTCTGAATCGGATGACTGAAGAGATGCATAAACTCTTACCCTCAGGGGGTGTAACCGTTTTATTGCGTGGAATGGAAGCCTGGATATCTGTATTCAACAGTTCGGATTCTGATATCAACCCGATTCCCGGGCTTGAAATGGAAGAGAAATCGATGGCTTATGATGCTTTGCAAAAAGGTGAGCCGCAGTTTTCAATCCATTTTAATCAGAATCCAAAACGGATCTCAAGAGATGAACAAAATACAGAAGGTGCAACCCTGGCTGTTCCTTTAATGATTAATGGACGAAGGCATGGGGTTGTTCTGGCTTACGATAAGAATCCACTTACGTTTAAGGAGTCCACTAAACATCAGATCATTAATCTGGTGAGAACTGCGGTACTTTCAATACAGGTTAATCTTGATCGCTTGCCGGTGGATAAAGACCTGTTCACATCAGATTATGGAAACTTTATACCTGATCTTTGGGAGCTGGCTCTAACAAAAGAAATTAATCAGCCCAAACAGAAAGAATCAAGGCTTTGGTTTTGCCTCATTACAATTGATAATTTGCAGGCGCTTCGGTCGAAGTACAGACTGGAAGAGTTGAACAGGATTCAGAGAACACTCGTGAAATTACTTAATCCAAACCGATTTGGAGCTAACGGTTTCGTTGGGTTTAACAGTGATTATGTGATGACTTGCCTGGTTTACTGCCCATCTGAACAGAAGTTTAATGAATGGGCTGCTGCAATGAATTCTTTTTTTAATACGCCGATCGAACTATCCGATGGAAAACAAATCAGGTTGGGAATCAAATTCGGGTCGGTTTGTGTCGACTCACGTTTTGATGAAATCCACGATATTATTTCATTGGCAAAAAAAGAACTCTCCGGCATACTGAATGCTACAGGATAACTTCAGGTGAAAATAGTCTATGTCAAGATTTATCGTCTTAGTAATTGATGGACTTGGAATTGGCGCCCAAGAAGATGCAGGCCAGTATGGAGATTTGAATGCAGATACACTTGGTCATGTATGTGATATCACGAGGTGCAGGCTACCCAATTTTGGAAAACTGGGCCTGGGAAATATAAAACCTCTTGCCTCAGTAGGTGCTGCAAAGAAACCTCTCGCATCCTGGGGCAAAATGAGGGAAGTATCTGCAGGTAAAGATTCCACCACCGGACACTGGGAAATAGCAGGAATCCAGCTCAACAAACCCTTTCCTACATTCCCGGAGGGCTTTCCGAAATCTGTAGTAAACGCTTTTTGTGATGGAATTGGTGTTGAAAAAGTACTTTGTAATAGGCCGTATTCGGGTACAGAGGTGATCAAAGATTTTGGTGAAGAACATCTGCGAACCGGGTATCCCATTCTTTATACATCGGCCGATAGTGTGTTCCAGGTCGCCTGCCACGTGGATGTTGCTGATTTGGATACACTGTATGAATGGTGTGAATTTGCACGCAATAATGTTGCGGTGGGGGAAGCAGAAGTAGGACGTGTCATTGCGCGCCCTTTTAAAGGAAGTCCAGGTGAATTTGAACGTATCTCGGATAAACGGAAAGATTACTCATCCATACCGCCGGTGCCCAATCTTTTATCCCTTTTACAGGATGATGGCGTAAAGACATACTCAATTGGAAAAGTGATAGATTTATTTGCCGGAAATCATTTCACTCAATACAGAAAGACCAAAAGTAATGCTGAAGGCCTGTCTCAGCTGCTGAGTCTGCTGAGTGCCGACATTGACCGAAGCTTCATTTTTACTAACTTGATTGACACAGATCAGTTGTACGGGCACAGGCAAGATACAGAAGGCTATGGGAACTGCCTTGAAGAGATCGACAGGGCGATTCCTGCTATTGTGAATAAATTAAATCACAATGATATACTTGTTATCACCGGAGATCATGGAAATGATCCGGCCGACGATAGTGTCAACCATACAAGAGAGTTTGTCCCGCTGTTAGTGGTTCAAAAGTCTGCAGAGATAAAAAACCTGGGAATAAGGGACACTTTTTCTGATGTGGCGGCCTCCTGTTTGGCATATTTCAAATTAGAAAATGAGTTGCCCGGCCAATCTTTTGTGCACACATAGTTTTTAAGACACTCCTAACTTTCCATTGAAGGTGAAATTCTCTATTTTCCTTGATTGGATAATTGTTATCAGCAACAAATATTGCTTTCAAACGTATTACTTGTACACAACCATTTGCCAAGATAATCCTATCGCAGTAAAACCAATTAAAATATTTCATTGTGGCTAAAAGCTCAGGTATTTCTACACGCGAGTCAGAATCATTAGACCGTTATCTTCATGAAATTGGAAAAGAGAAACTCATCACACCCGACGATGAAGTTCGCTTAGCCAAAGAGATTCAAAAAGGATCTCAGCGTGCTCTCGAAGATTTAACAAAAGCAAACCTCCGTTTTGTTGTATCTGTTGCCAAACAGTATCAGAACCAGGGTCTGTCGCTGGGTGATCTTATCAATGAGGGTAACCTCGGTTTGATTAAAGCCGCCAAGCGGTTTGATGAAACACGTGGTTTTAAATTCATTTCGTATGCCGTATGGTGGATTCGGCAGTCAATTTTGCAGGCTCTTGCTGAGCAGAGCCGAATTGTTCGCCTTCCGCTGAACAGGGTAGGGGCTCTTAACAAAATTGGTAAAGAACTCTCCAAACTTGAGCAGGAATATGAGCGTGTGCCATCAGCTGCTGAACTTGCTGAAAGTCTCGAGATGACTGTTTCTGAAGTCGCTGATACACTTAAAATAAGCGGCCGTCACTTGTCAATGGATGCTCCGTTTGCCCAGGGTGAAGATAACAGGCTCCTGGACGTTTTGGAGAACGAAGAGATTCCTGATCCTGATAATGAACTCATGGGTGAATCCCTGAAAGTTGAAATTGAAAGGGCACTCTCGAAATTGACGAAGCGTGAAGCTGAGGTCATTCGTCTCTATTTTGGAATCGGAAGAGAACACTCTCTCACACTCGAGGAAATCGGCGAACGTTTCGATCTTACCCGTGAGCGTGTGCGTCAGATAAAAGAGAAAGCACTACGTAAGCTGAGACATCATAACAAAAGCGCTGCGCTGAGGGCTTACCTCGGATAAAACCTGATAGCGGTTCACACAGAACCGTTCGTTTACAATATTATTTTTTACTCAAAACCCATTGCAGCCCAATGGGTTTTGTTATTCACATGAACATGTGATTTTCTTACTCGTCTGTTCTTGTTAGATTGGCAAGATGATTCGTTACTCACTACTCATATTATCTATTGTTGTATTTGCCGGCATTTTTAACTCGCTTGCCGCACAGACGATGCCTTTTCGCAGCTATTCTATCGAAAATGGACTAAGCGAGTCTGTCGTTCACAGTATGATACAAGACGAAAAGGGTTTTGTCTGGCTTGGTACCGGCTTTGGACTGAACCGTTTTGATGGCGTTGAATTTAAAAAATGGTACGAAGAGAATGGTTTGCCCAACAACCGGGTGAACGCTCTCAGGCAAAGCAAAGACGGTAAAATTTGGATAGGGACCGATGCGGGCCTCGCATATCTTGAAAATGACAGTATCTATACGCCGAGTGTTTTTGATCCAGTTTTAGAATCTGTTGTGCGTTCAGTATTTGAAGACAGTGAAGGAGCCATTTGGATAGCTACGGAGGGTAATGGCATATGGAAATATGAAGAATCCGGCCAATTTGTAAACATATCCCACCAACACGGATATAGAAATATGATTGCCCGTTCTGTGGTTGAGGATGCTGATGGCATCATTTGGGTAGGTACGGATAGTGGATTATTTAGCTATGATGATGCGAATCTAAAGAAGCATAAAAGTACAGACGGAATCCCTGAAGTACCGGTCAACGAGATTAAAGTAAATGCGAGAGGAGAAATCTGGATGGCCACTGATGATGGCCTCATTGCTATTACTGATACAGGCGTGGAAAGGTATGATACTTCTACCGGCTTGAACAGCTGCAGGCTCTACTCACTCTCTTTTACTGATGGAGATGGCGTATGGGTCGGATCCGAATTGGGCGCCTCTTATTTTGATGGAGAAAAATTCGAAAACTACACAACAGAAAATGGATTGAACGCCACCATTGTATACGAAACCTTGATTGACAGGGAAGGGAACGTGTGGCTTGGAACACTTGGCGGAGGTGCAAACATCTTTCTTAATAAGCTTTTTCAAAATTTTAGCGTCGATTCCGGTCTTGCAAACAATGTGATCGTCGGTTTTGAAGAAGACCACCTTGGAAACGTCTGGATTGCTATGCTAGGCGGTGGTATACAAAAGTATGACGGAGAGAATTTTGAACATTTTTCTCAATCGGATGGCCTGATTGATGATAAAGCGTACGTGATTAAAGAAGATAGCCGTAACAGGCTTTGGATTGGAACCCGAAGCGGAATCAGTATTCTTGAAGAGGGTGAATTCAGGACGATACCGGATGATGTTTTTCCATTCAATTCAGTTCGGGATATATACGAGGATGAAGAAACCGGTGAATTTTGGATAGCTACTTATACCAGTGGTGTCATTCGGTTTGATGGAGAAAACTATGAGCAATACAACACAAATAACGGTCTGCTAAGCAATACCGTAATGAAAATCAGGAAAGACGAACTCGGAAGAATGATCTTTGCCACGTATGGAGGCGTGGCAATTCTTGATAACGGGATGTTTCAACACATTACCATAGCTGATGGGCTTCCGAATAATGGGGTTATTCATGTCTATATTGACAATGAAGGTACGTTGTGGTTTTCAACTTTCAGTGGTATTGCATCTTATGACGGAAACTCAATTAAGTCAATCTCAACGGATGCTCAATCAAACACAATCAGTTACTATATTCTCCAGGATGTAGATAACCGATATTGGGTAGGGACCAATCGCGGAATTTACCGGTTTAATCCTGAACAGTTCTTTAATGCGGAGTCAGATGTAGAAAGGGTTAAATCATTTAAACTTTTTGATCGTAACCAGGGGCTCATTGCCAATGAACTGAATGCGGGTGGAGCAATGGTCGCATCAGATTCAACAGTCTGGCTTGGATCGGTTGAAGGACTGAGTCATTTTTTCCCTGAACGGGTTGACGTAAATACGGTACCTCCGGGTATAGAATTCGAAGAGATATTAATGAGTGGAGTCGTTCAAAGCAGGTATCAAGATAATGTTTTCAGCAATGACGAAAACTTTCTCCAGATCAGCTATACAGGATTAAGTTTTGAAAGTCCCAATCAAATACTCTATGAATACAGGCTCAGCGGCCTTGAGGATGAATGGCAAACAACCAGAAACCGTACGGTTCGCTATACCTCACTTCCGCCGGATTCTTATCGCTTCAGGATTAGAGCGTACAATGCAGACGGTATAAGAAGTAGTGAAGAGGCAGTTTTTGCATTTGTCATTAATCCACCGGTATGGCAGCAATGGTGGTTCCTGGCACTTATAGGCCTGGCTGTGATTGGACTCATTTTATTTTACTATCGCCATTTTAGAGCGAAAAAACAGATTGACATTGAACGGATGCGAGTGCAGATTGCAAGTGATCTTCATGATGATGTAGGATCAAGCCTCACCGAACTTGCACTTCAAACAGATTTTCTTCAGGCAGGTGAAGTATCTAATGAAGTGCGTGACACCCTGAAACAATTAGGGGATCAAAGCAGAAAAATTGTCTCAAGTCTGGACGATATCGTATGGTCGATTGATGCGAGAAACGATACGGCAGGGGATATGACGGACAGGATGCAGGATTACGTTAATCAGATTTTCAGAAGCGGAACCCCCGAAGTGCACTATCATTTTGATAATCTGGAAATGGATGACAGGATACCGGTTAACATAAAGGAAAATATTTATCTCATTTTTAAAGAATCGGTAAATAACATTGCAAAGCATTCCAATGCAGACAGAGTGGATATTACATTTGCTTACGACGGAAAAGATTTTTTGCTTGAAATCGTTGATAACGGTACTACATCTAATGGAAGTCGTAAGAGTGGTCAGGGTTTAAGGAATATTAAGCTCCGATCTGAGAGAATTGGGGCTGAAGCAGTTATCAAAAACGGTGAAGGTTTTACAGTTAAGGTTGAAGGTGATGTATAAATCGAAGATGAGGTATAGCCATGATTAAGATAGGTATAGTAGAAGATAACGATAAAATCAGAGGTCTTATTCAGCGCTATCTGGACATGCAGGAGGAACTTTCTTGTAAGGCAGCTATGGAATCTGTTGAAGATATGCTGATTTATCTTGAAGAAAAAGACCGGCCGGATGTGCTCTTAATGGATATACAGCTGCCGGGGATGTCAGGAATTGAGGGCATAGGAATCATAAAAGAAAAATATCCAGAGATTGAAATCATAATGCTGACCGTATACCACGACTCACATAAAATTTTTGACTCACTTAAAGCCGGCGCTTCAGGTTATTTACTGAAACATACATCCCTGCCGGAAATTAAGGAGTCAATTGAAAAGCTTGCATCAGGCGGAGCTCCAATGTCTCCTCAAATTGCACGTAAAGTAATCCAGCACTTTAATAAACCCGATAAAAAAGAGATTGAGAGTGATTTAACCCCACGCGAACAGGATATTGTAAATGGGCTGGTTGATGGATTGAGCTATAAATTGATTGCCGATCGTTTTGATATCTCCATTGATACGGTGAGGGCGCATATACGAAACATTTATAAGAAACTTCACGTTAACTCTAAAGCGGAAGTGATTACAAAGTCACTCAGAGGCGAAATATAGCTGCTCAATATGTTGCGCCTGTGCGCTATTAGAAGGGGAGGCTTCACATGTTCATGTGATGTTATCTGAAATTGGAAGATTGTATTTTGTAAGCAGAGAATAATACTAACGACACAGATCGGTGAATGCTATGAGAACCGTAACAATACAAACTATTTTACTTGCACTGCTAACAGGATTGTTTGCAAGCGGTTGCTATACGCAGCTTGAAACGGTTGAAAGAGACTATCCGGCCTACAAATCACCTGTATCCTCTACGACAACCACTCAGCAGCCCCAACAACGCCCAGCCGCTGATCAGGTACGTTCAGAACGTCCTGAACGAGCCGAGCAGATCGTAAATGAAGAAGATTACGAACTTGGTTATGAGGACGGGTGGGAAGACGCCGAATCCTACTTTTTCAAGGATTATGAAACTGAGCAGTGGTACAATGAGCGAGGCGCCACGTTATCAAACGGTAAAGCATCTACCGTAATAAATAATTACTATGGGTATCACGATCCATATTATTCCTCTCCGTATTACTACTCTCATTATCCCTATTACAGGCACTATGGATATCCAACATTCAGATATGGATTTTCATTTTCTATTGGCTGGGGTTGGGCATATTCACCATATCGATTCTATGATCCATTTTATACCGTCTATCCCGGTGGATTTTATTACGGAGGGTATTACCCTTATTACGGTTATGGATATGGCTATAATAATTATATTTACATAGCAACGTCATCATCACGGGCTGTTCGTAATAATCGAATCAGAAGTTCAGGTTTGTATTCTTCAGGCGTAAGAGGTTCTGGACGAACCAGGGCTGAAGCGCGTTCTAATATACGTACCACTCGCTCCAGTGCCCGCTCTAACATCAGGAGTCGTCAGATAGACAGATCTACTTCCCGTTCTAATATTCGACGTTCCACAGGTACTGTGCGATCACGCGGAACAACCAGAAGTACCGTAAGAAGCAGATCCACATCCAGGAGTAACGGACGGTCTGTAAATAGATCGTCATCTGGTAGTCGCTCTGGTAGCAGTACTGTGCGAAGCAGAGGAAGTAATAATAGCCGAAGCAGCGGTAATGTAAGACAGAGAAGCAACAACAGCCGCAGCAGTGGAACTGTGCGACAGCGTAGCAGCAGCAGGAGTTCATCGGGAAGCGGAGCAGTAAGAAGCCGTGGCAGCTCAAATAATAACCGATCCACTGGTAGCAGTGCCCGGCAAAGAAGTGGCAACAATAATTCCGGAAGCAGCGCCAGAAGTCGCAGTGGAAATGACTCTGCAGCAGCAATAAATAGCCGCAATAGCAGCAGTGCTTCACAACTATCGGTATTGCCTAGACGAACAACATCAACAATTAACAGAAACTCCCGGTCATCATCGATCTCAAAATCCATACTTCAAAACAGAATAAAAACTGTAGAAACCCCAAATCGATCTGCCCGAACTAATTATAGAAGTTCGAATCGAAGTGGCGTTGGTCAATTCTTTAAAAGAGTCGGATCCGCAGTGCTTGAATCAGCTGTAAACAGCAGGGGCAATGTCTCTGTCAATAGAAATAGAAGCAGCAGCTCGAGCCGCTCCGGAAGTTCTGTCAGATCATCAAAGAGTTCATCAAGATCAGGATCTGCCGTAAACCGATCACGTTCAAGCTCGAACAATAAAAGCAGATCAGGATCATCATCAAGCCGCAGCAGATCCTCCGGATCTAACAACTAATATCAGGCAAAATGATCGGGTAGAATAATTAATTTCGACGCTAGGTATAAATCAGGGTGATATTCGTCACCCTTTTTTTATTGAATAAACAAAGTGCAAGTCTCATCTAAACGTCGTTCCGTCAGGCCTCTTGTAAATTTTGATTTGATATCATCTGGATCTAATAAATGGAAACAAAATCAATTTCTGCTATTGACACCCTTTATTATCAGATAAGTAGTGATATTATTGGAATCATTACATACACGACGCCCCCACATATTTTACCGGAATAAATCTGAATATGACAATTAGCAAGGCTTCACATCATCATGCTATAACATGCTTATAAAAAAGAGGTTATAATTAGATGAAACATAGAACTAACTTGACTTCCAGGGAAGAAAAGATGAACAATTTAAAATTAAATACCCTTCTCATTTTTTCAATCGCGGCGATGTTCTTAAGTGGTTGCTACACCCAGCTCGAAACTGTAAAAGATGACTATGGAAAAAGTAGTCAAGCGGCTACGGTTTCAGGTAATTTTACTGGTTTACAGGTTTACCAGTATACAGGTAGTGATTTAAACACTTCTTACTATTCACCTTTCAGGACCGGCTCATATTTTAGTTATCCAGGCATTTATTCTTTTATATATAACTACGGGTTTATTCCTGGCTATGGTTTCGCTTTTGGCTATGGCTATGGCTGTTGTCACTATAATGATGCTGCTACTTATTTTACAGGCTATTCTACGCGTCAGAATGATATTGAACAAGTCAGATCATCCGGACTTTATGCATCGGGTGATAGAGGAAATCGTAGATCAAGGACAAGCCTCGGCTCGAGTATTCAGTCGGTTCGCTCTAACTCAATAACTAATGCTGAAAGTACCAGAATTAACCAATCAACTTCCAATACAAGAGGTGAACGAGTTGCCGACAGTGACCTTCAAAAGAGGGGGCAAAGAAGTAACTCCAATGGAGTAAATGAGCGACAGGATAGCTATAACGCAAATTCTACTGGCGATCATAGAATTAGAAGCAGGGGAACGTCTATCACAAGCAGCCCGGCATCAGATGGCTTGATGAGCAGAAAAGAACAACGGGCTAATCTGAATCCTGCATCTTCAATTTCCCGGCGTGAATTAAGATCCGTTTATGCTAATAACCGGGCTAAAAATGCTCAAAGGTCTATTATCCAAAATAAGTATAACTCAGTAGATCCAGAGACAGATGATTTTTATTATCTCTACAAATTCTCACAAGCTCTTAGAAATGGTGGGCCTCAGCACACATTAGTATTAGGCGGTTACTCAAATAGTTTATCGACTTACAGTTGGGAAAATCGTAACAATAGTAGAAGCGGAATCAACAGTCGCGGGAAATACAGTAAATGGCAGAGTTCCCAAAACTCACGGATAAATAGCACCCGAAGTACATCATCAGTAAAAAGTGCAAGAACAACAACGGTAAGATCCAGGTCTGCGTCATCAAACAGAAGTCAGCGTTCTGGTTCTACCGGTAGTAGAAATAATTCACGGTCCGGCGGAGATAGTGATTCTAATTCGCGATCGACAGGTTCAAATAATTAATCTTCTGATCCTGATTAAAATTACCCTGTTACCTTAGTTTTAAATCTAAAACCTCAATTTACGAGAAAGTCATGTCTACCATAAAACGATTGCTTACAATTAGTCTGTTTGTTTTTGGCTCTGTTTCGTTTGCTAATGCCCAAAATGTCAACGACGCACTTTTATTTAGCAATCAGGCTGTACAGTTTGGGGATCAACGTGAAATCATCAATCCTGTGACTGGCGTGATGCCGGGAACAGCATACAATTCTGGATTTGGAACTTTTCTGGACAATCCTGCAAGTATTGCACTTTTCGAAAATAGCTTTGGAGAATTTGGGCTTACCTATAAGTCAGTAAGTGAAGATGCTTCTTATCTTGGCACGAATCGTACATTTGATGACAGTCAGACGAAAATTTCAAACGTTGGATTTGTCTACTCATTTCCTACTACGATTGGCAGCCTGGTCGTAGGAGCCGGTTATAATCAGCATTCGGCTGCCAACCGCGCTTTAGGTATCAACGCGAGAAATGAGAATAGCACAATAACTGACCAGTTTAAAGCACCGGGTAATACGTACTCCGACATCGCTTTCAATACCTTCGCCATTGATTATGGAGATGAATTTCAGGATTGGGATGAATCGATATTACGAGTAGGGTTTGATCAGTTTGGGGACTATCTGGGAATACGGCAGCAGGGGGAAATCACCGAAAGGGGAAATGGTGGTGAGTATTCTGCATTTATTGCGACCGAATTTCAGCCAAACCTTATGATAGGAGCGAGTATTGGAATATTGGCGGGAAACTTCACCTACGAACGCATTTTCCAGGAAGTGGATAATTTTAATGACTATAACTTTGCTGCAATCGATTCGGACGGGGATGGTCAGCCTGAAACGGACATCGACACCATTCTTTTATCTGATGAAGTTGATAGCAGGTATAGTGGATTCAGAGGCAGGATTGGCGCTCTCTATAAAATCACCCCAAACCTGAATGTGGGTGCCAGCTACACGCTGCCATCAAAGATTTCAGTAGATGAAAACTACGATGCAGAAATCCGGACAACCTTTGATAATGGGGAGGGTTTTGACGATAGTCTCGAGGGACAATTTTCATATTCAGTCAGCTACCCGTCACGGGTAAATCTAGGTGTGGCAATGGAAGATATTGCCGGGTTTACAGTATCACTTTCGACAGACTACACGAATTATTCAAATGTGGAGATTGATTTCGAAAGCAGCGGTTTATTTGAAGATGAGCTTGCTGAAAATGAGTTGATTTCAGAGACGTTTGCCGAGGTATGGAACTTCAAAGGGGGTGTATCATATGATGTCAACGAATATGCAAGCATAAGGGCAGGATATGGCTTCTTACCATCGAGGTTTAAAAATGGCCTGGATGATAAAAATCTCTATTCAGCTGGGTTGGGTTTTAATCTTGGTCAGGGTACATCCATTGAACTGGGAGCACTTTACATGAGGTGGGAGGAAGAATCATCGGTTTATACTTACACTCAATATGACTATTCTCCGCTTCCTGATGAAGCTCCGCTAGTTGACGCAACAAGATCAGAAGATGCGTTTAGAACTGCAGACCTTTTTCAGCTGATGGGAACTGTTCGCTTTTCAATTAACTAGATTATTCCATTCTTCAAAACCCGCATTTACATCTCAGATGACGTAAGATGCGGGTTTTTTAATTGTGTTCCTGAAAAGTATCGATACTGATTAAGTTTATTCTTCCTTCGGAGGGCGTACACTTAGCACGGCTGTATTTACGTGTCTTACAACATTCGCCGTTGTACTCCCCAACATAAGATAGTTAATACCCGTTTTTCCGATCGTGGACATGACAATGAGATTATAAGGAGTGCTTTTTATGTACTTCTGTATAGCTGCATGAGGAGAGTCATCAGAAACAAGCGTGTAGCTTTTTACTTTGTCACCCATTTCGTGAAAATACTCCTTTTCGATCAGGTTCATTCGTTGTTCACGAATTTTCTTGATTGAGGGATCGGTCTCGTCGTCTTCAAACTGATCGAAACTAAGTATATGCAGTATGTCGATGCTGCCGCCGGTTTTCTTAGCTATTTCAAGGGCCTTTGGATAAGCTGCTTTGGCATTGTCCGAAAAATCTGTTGTGACAAGTATATTCTTAAAGTCACCGACATCAGATTCGTTTTCAACCACCATTACAGGTACTTTTGCCATTCTGAGTACTTTTTCAGCTACTGAACCAAGCAGAAATCGCGAAAACCCGGTTCGTCCATGTGTACTCATTATGATGATATCGTAATCTTCCGCTACTTCAACGATACTTTGGGCCGGATTCCCGATATGAACCTGTACGTCTCCTTTATAATCAGGCTCAATATGCTCATCCGAAATTTTGTTCAGTTTTTTTCGTATTGATTCTTCAATCTCCTCATAATCCTGATAGATCTTACTGCTCATGCCAATTGCGTACGGTTCATCGAGCTCCGTAATTGGAATATGAGAATGCATCAGGGATATATTTCCATCAAAAATCGAGGCGTATTTACCAGCAACTTTTATTGCTTTCAAGCTCAGATCAGAAAAATCGGTAGGGACGAGTATTTTCATGGCTATCACCAGTTTAAATTGTTTTAACTAATGTAATAAAAATCTGTGAAGCTCCCATAAATTCTGACAGACAGAAATTTTGGCGGTGTCCTGATAGAAAGTAATTGTTACCTGTTGTTTTGTGAACGTTTTTTAAGGTAGTAGTGAACGAGAGGCGGAGCAATAAAAATGAATAGAACCAGCTGACCCGTATATACGTAAATCAAGGCAGCGATTAACAGACAGGCCAAAACGATTATTGCCGATATATACCAAACTTTCTGGTTCGTTGTCATAACAGGATATTAGAAAAATTTCTCTTCCAGATGTTTGTATTGATGATTTATGCAATCAAGCAGGAGGAATGTGTCTACAAACACCATTCCTTAACTATTTGCAAAAAATTTAGAACCATTGAAGAACTAAATAATTACCCTGCTTCTGCTCGAAGTACGTCGATTGGCGACTTCTTAAAGATATGGCGGCTTCCGGTCCAACCAATCAGAGTCGCTGCCAAAATGATTACAAGAGACAGTAGCAGCATGGCTGTAACATCTGGCACGAACGCCAGTTCAAAGTAGAAATAAGCGAGACTCCAGCTTGCTGCGAAGGCAAGAAGCAGGCCGGTAAGAGTTGCAAGCAGCCCCAATAAAACATATTCGATCGTCTGAATGCGTGTAACCTGCGATTTAATGGCTCCAAGTGTCCGAAGCAGTACTGACTCCCGTGTTCGCTGTTTACGGCTGATAGAGATAGAACTGGCAAGAACTATTAACCCTGTGATTATGCTGAAAAGAGCCATAAACTGAATGGCCATTGATATTTTATCCAGAAATTCCTTCACACTCTGGAGCGCGATACTTAAATCTATAGCCGAAATGTTTGGATAGTCATCAACAATTTCCTGCTGAATTGTATAGGCCTGTTCGTCTGATTCAGTGCGCACAATCGTTGCAAAAAACTGAGGTGCATTTTCAAGAACATTGGTTGGGAAAACGATAAAGAAATTAGGTTGTGGTCGCTGAAAATCAACTTCACGAAAACTTGCAACTACTGTATTTACATTAACGCCCTGTACGTTAAAACTTAAAGAGTCACCTATTTCGAGGCGAAGGTCTTCTTTGATGTTTTCAGCAACGGAAATAGGCACCACTGAGCCTATACCGTCTGCTACACCTATCCATTCACCTTCCAGCAGTGTTTCTGAATCTACGAGTGAGTCACGATAGGTGACGCGGTATTCACGGCGAAGAGCCCACCCGCTCAGGTCAACCGTGGTGTCTGCCCGAACTTCACCGACAGATCGCCCTTTCAAGCCGTTCAGACGCATGGAAATAATAGGTACATTTTGCATGACCGTACCGCCTTCCTCCCGTATTATTTCATTCACTCCGTTGTTTTGATCAGATTGAATATCGTACAAAACGATGTTTGGCAGATCCTCATTGGCCTGGAAGCTAATTCTTTCCAGTAACATCTCCTGACTAAGATATAATGTGCCAATTAATAACATACCCATGCCCAGGGTGGTAAGAAGCATGGGTGTCTGGTTATTTGGTCTGAACAGATTTGCCGTACCCTGACGCCATACATATGAGAATGATTTGAGACGAAGCCCCTTTACTGTCTTCATCAGCAATAGAGCCGTACCCCAAAGAAGTGCAACCGATGCAAGTAAACCACCACTGAAAAACAAAGCGGCTACGACACTTCCGGTCGTATAAGTAATGAGTGCCAATACCGCCGCAAATAGGATGGCGAGAGTACTGTATTTTGCAACTGGGGACAGATTTTTAAGAGGTGAAAACTCAATTGATTTTAGCGTCAGCATGGGTGAAATACTGCTGATGCCAATCAAAGGTAGAATTGAAAATCCGACGCTTATCGTAATCCCGAGGAAAAGTCCCAGTATAATTGCAGGGATGGAAATGGATTGCACAATATTAAAGGGTAGAAACTCAGTAAAGAGCAGCGGCAGATAGGACTGTAAAACAAGGCCAATGATCGTGCCTATAGCGGCTCCCGTGAGCCCCATCATGCCGATTTGCAGCGTAAATGCGCTGATAATTTGATGGGAAGTCATGCCAAGACAACGAAGTGTTGCAACAGCATCAGTTTTTCGCCTGATGTAAACATATACGGCGCTGGCCACACCGAGCCCACCAAGTAAGAGTGCTATAAATGCAATCAGACCTAAAAATTTGCTCAGATTGTTTACAATCTCATCATAGTCTTCTTTCTCCTCAGCTACTGTCTCTGTGCGAACGCTATGCTCTCTGCCAAGCGGCCTGAATTCATTGGCGAGGCGATCGGCTGATGTCGGATCATCGAGCATCAAATACTCTTTGTACTCAACACGGCTCCCGCGCTGAAGAAGTCCGGATTCTTCGAGAAGATCTGCCGGGATGTACACGCGTGGCCCTACCAGAGAGAATGCTGCTGATTCGCCCGGTACACTTCTGAGTTCCCCGGAAACGGGCAGAGTGAGCAGGCCAATTTGTACACTATCACCTACACTAACTCCAAACTGGCGCATTGTAGATTGTTCGAGAAGAACAGAGTTAGTGCTTTGATACTCCGCAGCTGCTTCTGCAGGAACTGTTTCAATGGAACCATAAAACGGAAACGGCCCATCGACTGCACGAATTTGTGAAAGGCGCGTGTCTCCCGTAGACAAAAACTGAACCATTGAGTTAAACTCGACGAGACTTGCATCACTGCCCCCAATGGAATCTATGAATGCCCAGACTTCATCGGGATACGTTCGTGAAGCTTGAAACTCGAGATCAGCCCCCAACAACTCACGAGACTGATCATCTACAGTGAGCAGAACATCGTTTCGAAATGACAGAATAGCAACAAGTGCTGCTACACCGGCAATTACAGCCGAAGTGTAAAGCAATAAGCTTTTCCACTGAGGTTTGGCATCACGATACGCCAGCCGCCAGGTAAAGGAAGAGAAAAAGGTTCTTAAAAATTTCATTCAGCAACCGTAGCTTCTACAGGATCAGGAATTCCGTTATTGGGGGAGGAGTCTGCCAGGATGCGGCCATTTTTCAATTCAATGGTGCGATCGCATTTTTCAGCAAGTGTTTTATCATGTGTAACGATTACCAAAGTCGTTCCCTGCTTTCTGTTGAGCTCAAACAGAAGCTGTTCAATTTGGGCCCCTGTTTCACCATCAAGATTTCCTGTTGGTTCATCAGCAAAAAGAATGTCGGGCTGATGAATAAAAGCACGTGCCAGTCCTACTCGCTGTTGTTCACCGCCTGACAGCTGATTGGGGTAGTGGTCGAGTCTGTTTCCAAGGCCGACCTCATTCAGAAGATTAATCGCTTTTTCTTCAACTTCACGATAAGGAGTTCCGCGCAATTCTATTGGTACCATCACGTTCTCAAGTGCAGTAAGCGTAGAAATCAATTGAAAAGACTGGAACACAAAACCAATTTGGCGGTTACGAACCTCTGAAAGATCTGATTCATCCATAGAGGAAATGTTTTGCCCTTTGAGGATAACCGACCCTTCAGTTGGTTGATCCAGACCTGCACAAAGTCCAAGCAGAGTTGTTTTGCCACTTCCTGATGGGCCTACGATTGCGCAGGAGGTTCCGCTCTCTATATTGAAACTTATATGCTTGAGTACCGTGAGCTCTTTTGAGCCACTGGTAAAAGTTTTTCTTAATTGATTAACTTCTAAAATAAAATTATTCATTTGAACGATGTGTTGAATGGAATAGCTTTGTAACATATCGATTTATCTACATCATTCCGATACATGACAAGTTTTACAAACTCTATGAAACGCAAAATATTAGCCAAGGTTGTACTTCTGTTTTCATTTTTAATACTCTTTAACACATTAGATGTTTTTGGCCAAAAAAATATACTGATGTTCGGAGATAGTATTACAGCAGGGTACGGGCTTACGGAGGAGCAAGCGTATCCGGCGCTGATTCAGAACAGAATTGATTCTCTTGGCCTGGATCATAATGTGATCAATGCAGGTCTGAGCGGAGAAACAACGGCCGGCGGAGCAAGGCGTGTTGATTGGATCCTCCAGCAAGAGGTGGACATCTTTATGCTTGGCCTGGGAGGGAATGACGGGCTCAGGGGAATAGATCCATCCAATACTAAAAAGAACCTGATAACTATTATTGAAAAGGTTCGTGAAAAAGATCCGGCCATAAATGTTATTCTTGCTGGAATGGAGGCGCCGCCAAACTTAGGCCAGCAGTACACTACCGAATTCCGTTCAGTTTTTAGTGAGGTTGCCAGTGAAAAAGATGTTACGTTTATGCCGTTTCTTTTGAAAGATGTTGCAGGTAATGATGAGCTTAATCAAGCCGATGGAATTCATCCAACGGCAAAAGGACAACAAATTATTGCAGATAACATCTGGGAATATCTGGAACCACTCTTGTAGGAGTAGAAAGTAAATAGATGATAGTGAGTGATATGGTCTGTCATATCACTCACTAATTTTTTTGAATTTAGATCAATAGTCGTTTTCTGACATTAGAAAACGGACCTGTATATTTTTTCGAACGGTAATCGTTTGAGAAAAATCTCCCAGCGACGGACCGATATTTCCTCCGCCTCTTAACTGAATACTTTCACTCATTACTTCGGGTCTGTAGCTTCTATCGGATGAATGCTCTATCCATAACACTTGGTCTATGATTTTTCCAGCAGCCTCAGCAAGGAGCTCAGCATCGGCCTTTGCGTTTGCAACTGCCTGCCGTAATGCACTTCGGTTTGCCCGTTCGATTTGAGTTGAGGCAAGTGATCCGGAAAAATTATCAAATCCATTTGAAATCAGTTCGATTTGCAGTTCACTCAGCTGGTCAAAATTTTCAAGTTCAAGTTGAATACGCTGATTTGTAGCTGTATGAATAGCACCGTCGCGCTGTCTGTCAGGCCGAATAGAAATCGGTTCATAACTAATCTTATCATCTTCAAAATCCATTTCTGTCAAAAGACTGGCCAGGAATGATTCTCTCTCTTTATGAAGCTCAAATGCACGTTCAGCATCAGGGTTGGAAACTCCAATATTGATAGTCAAATATGCAATATCGGCGGGTACTACAGCTTCACCTACAGATGAAATCGTGATATAATTTCCCACAAGCTCATTGGAATGCAAATTTACCTGGGCCATTACATTAGCGGTTGATGTTATGAATAATAAAAGTGTAGTAATTAGATATTTGATTGAATTCATGGCAGCTATCTTTATGTGAACGTTTTTTTTGAGTAGTTATCAAATGAATCAAGTGTAATGATAACTTTTTACCTTATTTTTTGTTTCGCATAATCTTATGAAATTATTTGATTTAGTTGCATGAAATGAAGATCCTCTTGTGGAAGCGCTTGCATTCTATCTCAAACACCACTTTCTTTACATGATGCTTTAAAGCAAAATGAGTTCATAAACACCACCGGTGTTTCAATTATAAATATAAATCAGTGATCATGAATGTAAATTCTAAACTGTGGATTCTTCTTCTCTTTTTATACGGAGGGTCAATTTTTGTTGCCTCAGACAGTCAAGCTAACGCACACCCGACAAATGAAAAAACGGTCAATGTAACAGTATCGGGTACCGTATATGACGCTGATAGCGGTGATCCTCTCGTGGGGGTTAATATTACCGTTGAAGGAAGGGTGATTGGAACATCAACCAACAACGACGGTGAGTTTACACTTACTGTCAATGAAGACCCACCTATTACACTGAATATCTCGATCATTGGATATGTGACCAGGCAGATTGAAATTACCGAAGAAAATGTGACGGATCTCAGGATTGAAATCAGCGAGCAGACGATTATGGGCTCTGATATTGTTGTATCGGCATCACGAGTGGAAGAACGGGTGATTGACGCTCCCATTAGTATTGAAAAAATTGACGCCATTGGCATTCAGCAGGCAGCAGCTCCTACATTCTACGACGCTATTGCAAACCTGAAAGGTGTCGATTTTAGTACTCAGAGCCTTACGTTTAAGTCTGTAAACATGCGTGGCTTCTCAGCAAATGGCAACACGAGATTTGTACAGCAGATTGATGGTATTGACAATCAGGCTCCCGGCCTGAACTTTCCGGTCGGTAATGTGGTGGGTATTTCTGATCTCGATTTGGAAAGTGCCGAACTTATACCCGGTGTTGCATCTGCACTTTATGGACCGAATGCCATCAATGGCATTCTGTTAATGAACAGTAAAAGCCCGTTTGAATACCCGGGCTTTTCTGCAATGGTGAAAACAGGTGTGAATCATATCGAAGAAATCGATGATGATATGTCGTTGTATCAGGATTATTCGGCTCGTTATGCAAAATCATTTAACGATCGTCTTGCATTTAAAGTGACTGCTTCTTACCTCAAAGCTCAGGATTTTGTGGCTTCAGACAGGCGCGACACCGGGCCCGCCACATTTGGTGCAATTGAAAGAGGAGATACTCAGAGAGGTGATAATCGTGTATACAGTGGATTGAATGTATATGGTCAGCCACTTTTAACAATCGGAAATATTGCGGATGGTCTGATAGCGGGTGGAGGAGCCCAGGGAGCTCAAATCGCCGCAATTCGAACCCTGCTGCCGGATGGCGAAGCAGGTGCCTTTACGCCGGATGGTTTTATCGAAAACTCATTTATTGATAATACAACCGAAAGTCTAAAATTTGGGTCTGCTCTTCACTATAGACTCTCAAATAACTATGAGCTCATTGGTCAGTTTAATTGGGGGAGTGGAAGCACGGTTTATACTGCAAATGATCGATTCATTCTGGACGATTTTATTATCTGGACTGGTAAGCTTGAACTTCAAAACCCGAATTATTTCCTGAGAGCCTATACTACACAGGAAAATTCAGGTGATTCATATGCAGCCAATACTGTAGCATCTCGAATTAATGAACAAACATTTATCCCTGCCTATTTTTCAACGTTTGCAGGTGCCCGTACTCAAGGAGCAACTATTGAAGAGGCTCATGGTCTTGCGCGTGCTGCAGGCAGAGAAGCTCAACCACAGCCTGGGTCTGAAGAATTTCAGGATCTATTTAATGAAATCCGTGATATTCCAATATCTGAAGGCGGAGCTAAATTTTTAGATCGGACGTCATTGTGGCACGCCGAAGGTCAGTATAACTTTCAGAATATCATCGATCCGAATTCCATTAATCTGATTGCAGGTGCCAACGTGCGTCGCTATTCTCTCAACTCTGAAGGTACGCTGTTCGCCCTTGATGATAATGGCGACGAATTTACTTTGGATGAATTCGGTACATATGTTCAGGCGTCCAAATCGATACTGGATAACAGGATTGACCTTCAGGGATCACTCCGTTATGACAAGCATCAGGATTTCGATGGGCAGTTTTCACCACGGTTTTCTGCGGTATTTTCAATCACAGATAATCAGAATATCCGGGCCTCATTTCAGCGCGGATTTCGCATACCATCGACGCAAGATCAGCTGATTGATCTTGACGTCGTTTCGCGGCGACTGCTTGGTAACAACGAAGTGATTATTGACAGATATCTCATCGAAGAAAATCTAACATATCGTTCAGAGAGTGTTGATGCTGCACGTGAGGCTCTTGCAGAAGGTGCGACGGCCGGTCAGGCCCGCGAATTACTTCTACCAGTAGAACTTGAACCGTTTAGAACAGAAAAAGTCAGTACGTTTGAAATTGGGTATAAAGGTCTCATTAACAACAGGTTATTTATAGATGCCTATTACTACTACAATATTTACAACGACTTTATTGCAGAAATCGGAACGGTTCAGGGTGTTCCTAATGGTATCAGGCAAGATCCCGGCAACTTCGATTCCACTACGGATGAAGGAAAAGATGCAATCATAAATCAGACTGTACGGACGCAGTCATATGGCATAGATATAAATGCCGATGGTAATGTGCGATCGCACGGGTTTGCAGCAGGCGCTGAGTATAGTCTGCTGGATGGTTACAAATTAGGTGGTAACCTTTCCTACAATGAGCTCATTACACAGCAGGATCTTTTGGATCAGGGATTCCGTGCGAGCTTCAATACACCGAAGTGGCGATACAATCTGAGTGTGAGTAACCGAAAGTTAACATCCAATTTCGGGTTTAATGTCACATATCGCTGGCAGGATGCATTTTACTGGGAGTCCTCCTTTGGCGACGGCGTGATGCCTGCCTTTGGCTCCATGGATGCCCAGATTAATTACAGACTTCCGGTATACAATTCCATACTTAAGATAGGCGGAAGCAATATTCTGAACAACAGGTACGAAACCTCACTGGGGAATCCTACCATTGGTGCCCTGTATTATGTGTCGCTCACCTTTGATCAAATTCTGAATTAAACAAACGGATAACCCATGAAATCTTTATCTAAATTTATAGCAGTACTGTTTATCCTCGGAGCGGCACTTGTTGGTTGCGATGGTGAATACGATTCGTTGGTTGATGCAAACGCTGATAGAAATCCAATCCCGGATATGGAAATTGAAGCGTCTCAGGGAGATGCCGATTTTTCTAATTACATAGCCATCGGAAATTCAATAACCGCCGGCTTTATGGATGCCGCACTGTATAACAATGGACAGGAATTCTCGCTGGGCGCTCAGCTCTCAAAGCAATTCGAACTTACAGGTGCCCCCTCAACATTTAACCAGCCTGACATTAATTCAGAGAACGGATTTAACACGCTGGCTAATAGCGGGGATGGATCCGGACCTGTTTTAGGACGTTTTAAGCTTGATACCAGCATACCGGGTCCATCGCCGGTTATCAATGGTGATCCTATCGGTCCATATACCGGTTCTGCTTCAGCGCTGAATAATTTTGGCGTACCCGGATTACAGGTGGGACAATTACTCACACCTGATACAGGCAATCCGTCAAGTCCTGCATTCAATCCATTTTATGCACGTTTTGCTTCTTCACCCGGCACATCTACAATATTAGATGATGCTATCAGTACGGATCCAACATTCTTTACACTTTGGATCGGAAATAATGATGTGTTGGGATATGCTACAAGCGGAGCAACCAGACCTGAAATTCTTACATCTCAGGCGAATTTCCAGGCACAGTTTTCTGCAACTATCAATAGATTAATGACAGAGACAACGGCAAACGGCGTAGTGGCAAACATTCCGCCGATTCTTGCAACGCCTGTTTTTCAAGCCATCCCATATAACGTAATTGAACTAGACCAGGCATCCGCTGACCAATTGAATGCTTCATTTTCAACACTTAATGCTGTTTTTGATGGTATGGCAAACGATACATTCCTTTTCTCCGACTTCACTCAGGAGGATGCTGATCAGAGAAAAGTATCTTATCAGGCCGGCAATAATCCGATTTTGATTGTTGATCCAAATTTAGATGACTTGAGTGACGAATTTGATCTGCTAGTAACCTTTGGACAAATCACTACTGAACAAAGAGAAGCATTGGAGCCCTATGTTCAGTCGAGGCCAATGGTTGTAAATCCACAAACAGGACCGGAACTTGTACTAATCTCGGCTGGAGCAATTTTAGGTACACCTGCAGTTCCAGACGATCCGAATACTCCCATTGGTGTTGCGATTCCATTGGGTGCCCGGTATACACTGACGGCCACAAATATTGTTGAAATTGAAACGGCAAGGGGTACATTTAATGCCATTATCGAAGGCACTGTAACAGCCGCCGGTTCCAGGCTGGCATTTTATGATACAAATGAACTGGGTGGGGCATTTTCCGATATTTTCGGACTGGACGGTTCAGAGATAGGAATCACCGTAGATGGCGTATTTTTGAATCCTGATTTTAGTCCAAATGGTGTCTTTTCTACAGATGGTATTCATCCTAATGCGCGGGGAACCGCTATCCTGGCAAATGAATTTCTGGAAGTGATAGAGTCAGAGTTTAATGCTACAATTCCTAAAATAGACGTATTAGCACTGCCATCAGTATCACTTTGTGCAGGATCATGTGTAAGCCAGCAGGGCGGAAGCTAGCGCTCACGGTTAAAATTATTTACCGCAAAAAATAAAAAAGGCGATGGGTTTTAAACTCATCGCCTTTTCTGTATAAAGTACTCTTTAAGATTACATGTCAACTTTGTAATCTACATAAAAGCGTTTATCAGCAACGGTTTCAATAAAGCTGATTGCTTTCTGGTGATGTGCATTTCTCGTATACATTTGGAAATCCAGTTCAGTCTCAAAATCACAGATCAATACAACATCCAGGGCTTCGTCTCCCTCAGGGTTTGTTTGTATACCGACTTCAACGGCACTGATTTCGTCGATGTTTGTGCGTAAGCCTTCAAGGATCAATTTTAATTTCTGAGCGTTCTTCTCTTTAGAGGCACCTTCGGCCTCATCTTTCAGTTTCCACATTACTATATGACGTATCATATCAATTTCCTCGTCGTTAATTTTGAGTTGGGTTTATCCTTGCGTGGCGAATGCCAGATCGGCTTCTTTTACGCTGTCAGAAACATTCTGTAGCACTTCTTCTGAGAATGATCCTGCTGCCCAAAGATAATAACGGGCATTTTCTGGTTGGTTTTCCGATATCCAATCGTACACTGAAATATATCCAAGTGCAACCAGTTTCCTTTCTTTCTGTGATAGATTTGAAGATCGGCTAAAAACAGGTACCTCAAGTAAATTGCCGGCTACGAGAATGTTCGGGTTGTATAAATCTGATTTGTTCGCATAAAAAATAGCCGGCCAGAGGTATGGATCTCCAAGTTCATTCTGAGCAATTGTCCAGAGCGACTCACCCCCGGTAACAGAATGGCTGGTAGTCTCTATATCACCGACTGGAATTATGTCAGGTTCGTCGATAGATGGCGAAGCGGTAACAGAGGGTGAATTGTTGGCAACAGGCTTTATCTGTTCATCAGAATTAGCGGACTCGATATCAGCAGCGGTATCGGTATTTTGAGCGTTCTCATCAACTTGAGTAACGTTGGGTTGGCCGGAAAGTGATGATCCATCTTGTGATTGAGGTTCACTCTTATTGTTCATCATGAAAATGAAGAGGAAAATTGCAAGTAAGACGATAATGATTGCCGCCGTATACGACCATTTAAAACGGCCATTGGACTGAATATCTCTTACTCTTTCATCCTGATGCTGCAATTTTTGATCAAAAACCCAAGCCAGAACATCATCATCTATGGATGGTTCAGCAGGCTGATCGGGCTTTGAATAAACAGGTTTAATCTTTTCAGGCTTGGTCTTTAGCTTACCTTTTATAGGGCTTTCACGCTCAATAATTAAATCTTCTACTGTTTCTTCCGGAGGCAGAGAGCTTTTTTGGGTAGTGACGGCGTCTAAAGCCGAATAAGCCATTACCGGTGCTTTTTGGGGTGGGACAATGGTTTCAGGCTCATCACCTATGACCTGGCTTTCAAGCCCCTCAAACGGCTTGTTGACCCGTTCTCTGAGATCTTTATAAGGCTTGAAAACAACTTTATTTTGGCCCGGTATTGTTATCTCTTCACCGGTTTGTGGATTACGGCCTTTTCGCTCATCCATCCAGCGTAGCTCGAATTTTCCAAAACCTGAGATGGATATTTTTTCACCGGCACCAAGTGAGGATTCGATAATTTCGGCAAGCTCATGAATGAAATCATTTGTGCTCTGCTCGGAATTCTCTGTTTTTGCAGAGATTTTTTCTACCAGTTCGCTAAAAGTAATTTTTTCACTCATTGTCAGACTCAACAAATTTAAGGTTGTCTTTTAAACTTGTTGAGGGTGTAAAATCAACCACACGCTTTGGCGGAACTAATATCTTAGTTTCATGATGCGGACTGTATACTTTGCGTTCTTCTTTAGTTTTAGTTTTAAAAGTCCCAAGCCCCGGAATAGATACACCTCTCTCATCTTCAAGTTCACTACTCAACACATCAAACACTGTGTCAATTAGCTCCTTTGCACTTTTTTTTGTGATATCCCTGCTTGCGGATACCCGGTCTATTAGATCTTTATAGGTCATGGATTCAATCAGAACTGATAAATGTCATTGTTACCCGTATGAAAATAAAAAAAGGTGAATAATCCTAACCACAGAGCTTTATAAAGCCCTTTAATTGAGCTTTCTAAATATACGCTGGTATAGCCTCAGGCATCTCATACAACCTGCTAAAACCCATATAACAGGACGCTTGTGCTGATTTTATTGAACGATATATGAGCTATTATCCTTTTATAAGGCATAAGGTTAACAAAATAATTTGATCTATGGGGAAGGCATTAAATGTAACAGAAAAGCTGATTGAATCACATTTGGTAGATGGGGAAATGTCACCGGGAAAAGAGATCGGTATAAAGATAGACCAGACTCTTACTCAAGACGCTACCGGCACATTGGTGATGCTGGAGCTAGAAGCAATGGAATTAGATGAGGCTCAAACAGATGTATCCTGCCAGTATGTTGATCATAATCTGCTGCAGACGGATTTTAAAAATCCTGATGATCATTTGTTTCTAAAATCAGCCGCCGAACGCTTTGGAATCTGGTACAGCCGCCCCGGAAATGGTGTAAGTCACCCGGTTCACACTGAAAATTTTGCTAAACCCGGATCAACAATGGCTGGTTCAGATAGTCATACGCCTGCCTCAGGCTGCATGGGAATGTTTGCTCTTGGAGCCGGTGGCCTGGATGTTGCCTTTGCTATTGCTGGCGAACCTATGTTTTTGAAAATGCCAAAAGTGATGGGTGTTAAGCTTACGGGAAAACTGCCTGATTGGGTAAGTGCCAAGGATGTTGTTCTCGAAATGCTAAGACGTCTTGACGTGAAAGGTGCCCGTGGATTTGTTCTTGAATATTACGGACCAGGACTTGATCAGCTCTCAGCAATGGACCGGCACGTCATTGCCAATATGGGGACTGAAATGGGAGCCACAACAACTGTATTCCCATCTGATGATGAAGTAAAACGATTTCTTCGCGAGCAGCACCGTGAACAGGACTGGCATGAGCTCGTAGCAGATGAGGGCGCAGAATATGATGATCACATGGAAGTAGTGCTTGATGATCTGGTCCCACTTATCGCACTTCCAAGTAGTCCCGGAAATGTTGTACCTGTGCGTGAGGTTGAAGGACGTGATATTTATCAGTCATATATAGGCTCATCAGCGAATCCAAGCTACCGTGATTTCTGGATAACAAGCGAAATAGTTCGTGGCCGCCGCATTCATGAGGATGTGAGCTTTGATATAAACCCTACATCTCGGCAGATTATTGAAAACATGGTAAAGAATGGTGTGATGCTACACCTGGTACAGTCAGGTGCCCGTATTCATCAGGCGGGCTGTAATGGTTGTATTGGGATGGGGCAGGCACCTGCTTCGGGCCGGAACAGCTTGCGTACGGTACCAAGAAATTTCCCCGACCGGTCCGGAACAAAAGAAGATTCTGTCTACTTGTGCAGTCCGGAAGTGGCAGCAGCTTCAGCTCTGACAGGGAAAATTACTGACCCGCGGGATCTGGAAGAACTATACGGTATGAACTATCCGAATTTTGAGCAGCCATCGGATGTGATTATCAATCGGGAAATGCTAAGCGCACCACCTGCAAACGGTGAGAAAAAGGAGTTGGTTAAAGGGCCTAATATCTCAACACTGCCGGATTTTAGTGAATTCAGTGATTTTGAAGTTCCTGTATTACTAAAAATGGGAGACAATATATCAACTGATGAAATACTCCGGGCAGGAGCGGAGGTTTTGCCTTTCAGAAGCAATATTCCGGAAATCAGTAAATTTTCGTTTAGCGTGGTTGATGAGACATTTTACGACCGGGCTATGGAGACAAAAGAAAAGAACGAGGGACACGTTGTTGTAGCCGGTGAGAATTATGCACAGGGATCTAGTCGAGAACATGCTGCCATTGCCCCCAGGTTTCTTGGACAACGAGCGGTTATCGCTAAAAGCTATGCCAGGATAGGCTGGCAGAACCTGATTAACTTCGGTATTGCACCCTTAGAGTTTAAAAATCCGGAAGATCTTGACTCAATCGATCAGGGCGATATTCTTAAAACAGAGAATATTCGGCAGCAACTTAAAGAGAAGGATAACATCACCATAAAAAATGTTACCAAAGATAGTGAAATAGAGGTAATTCACACTTTGAGTGATCGTCAGCTTCAAGCCTTACTTGATGGCGGAATAATTAACACGTTTAAAAAACAAAAAAATGGATAGTAAAACTCAGCGGCTATAATCGCTGAGTCTGAATTTGTAGAAGAAAGATGAACCTCAAGACAGATCAGTATATTTGTGGAAGATGATCATTCGAAATAAGTGATAAACCCGGATTTCGTGAAAGGCTTGATCATTATGATATGGAACGTGTAAGCCTTAACTTTAGAGCTATTAAAAAATTGATTTTAAGCAGTAAATAAGATGGAAGAAAACAAACAGGCACTTGATAATGTTGTAAGTAATAACACGGGGCCGAATGCAGAAATATTAGGTGATGATCACATAGGAACAGCTGTACAAACACCACTTAGAGATGATGCATTTGATCTGTCAGATGATGAAAAGATTGAAAAAATAGAAGAGCATTTTGGTAAGATCATGCAGACGCTGGGCCTTGATTTGACGGATGAGAGCCTTAGCGGAACACCATACAGAGTAGCAAAAATGTATGTTAAAGAGATCTTCCAGGGACTGAATCCGAAAAATCGTCCCGATGCTAAGAAATTCAGCAACAAGTATGAGTACGGAGATCTTGTTGTCGTGAAAAATATTAATGTGACATCCTTTTGCGAACACCACTTTCTGCCGTTTCTGGGTAAAGCGCATGTTGCTTACAAAAGCAGCGGACGCGTCATCGGGTTATCAAAAATAAACAGGATGGTTGATTACTACTCTCGCCGACCTCAGGTCCAGGAACGACTGACCCTGCAAATAGCTGACGAACTTCAGGGAGCTCTTGAGACTGAAGATGTAGCCGTGTTTATTGAAAGCAAGCATTTTTGTGTTTCTACGCGTGGAATTAAAGACAGAGAAAGCAGTACGGTGACGACGGAATATCGGGGTGATTTTAAAGAAGAAACCACCCAACAGCGATTTATTGACTATATTCGTTCAAACACAGAGTTGTAATTTATAACTGATTAAGAACATGCAGGACAAGGACAGCTATCCTATCCGGATTTACAACTCCCTTTCTAAAACCAAAGAGATATTTAAGCCTATAAACCCGCCTAACGTAGGGCTTTATGTGTGTGGACCAACCGTATATGGAGATCCTCATATTGGGCATGCCCGCGCAGGAATTACTTTCGATATCGTTTATAGATATATGGAGCATATGGGCTATAAGGTTCGCTATGTCAGAAATATAACCGACGTAGGGCATCTTGAAAATGAGCTTGAAGAATCGGGTGAGGATAAAATCGCGAAAAAAGCCCGGCTTGAAGAGCTCGAGCCAATGGAAATTGTGCAACACTATACCATCCAGTACCACGAAGGCCTTGATGCTCTTAACTGTAAACGCCCAAATATTGAACCGTCTGCCTCCGGGCACATTATTGAACAGATCAATCTTGTTAAGAAAATTATTGAAAACGGCTTCGCATATGAAGTGAACGGAACAGTCTATTTTGATCTGGAAAAATACCGCGAATCAAACAGCTACGGCGATCTCTCAGGTAAAGTGCTGGAAGACTTGCAGACTGGCAGCAGGGAAACTGAAGGATTGGATGAAAAGCGCAATCCGCATGATTTTGCACTCTGGAAGAAAGCTGCTCCGGAACATATCATGCGCTGGGACTCACCGTGGGGTGAAGGATTTCCGGGCTGGCATATAGAGTGTACGACTATGAGCACAAAATATCTTGGTAAGCATTTTGATATACATGGGGGAGGACTGGACCTGCAGTTTCCTCATCACGAGGCTGAGATAGCTCAGTGCAGGAGTGCCTATGAAACTGATCCTGCCAATTATTGGATCCATAATAATATGGTAACGATAGACGGCGCAAAGATGAGCAAGTCAGCCGGTAATTTTATAACACTTGATCAGCTTTTTTCCGGCGACCATTCATATTTGAACAGAGGGTACAGTCCCATGGTAGTGCGCTTTCTCATGCTCCAGTCTCATTACAGAAGCAAGATTGATTTTTCAAATGATGCTCTTGATGCTGCAGAAAAAGGGTATCGAAAGCTAATGAATGCTCTTGATCATCTTGATGAGCTAAGCGGCCACTCAGATGTAGATGAAGGGACATTGGATGATGCAATCCTTGAACAATGTAAGCTCTGTTATGAGCGCATGAGTGATGATTTTAATACTGCTCAGGTACTCGCCGCATTATTTGAGCTTGTTAGTAAGATCAACGCCATCTATAACAATCAGATGGATGATGATACGGTATCAGAGTCTGCATTAAACACGCTGAAAGAGACCTTTAAAGTTTTTGTTGAGGAAATTTTAGGACTTAAGTCTGAAGACGAAGCCAGTAACGGAAAAACTGAAGAGCTAATCCAGCTCCTGATCCACATCAGGGCCCATGCGCGTTCAAATAAAGATTTCGAAACCAGCGACAAAATCCGGGACGATCTAAGTGAGATGGGTATTACCCTGAAAGATGACAAAAGCGGAAAAACGACTTTCGAGATAAACTAAACAAACCGGTCTGGCATCCGTTTCTTTATTTGGAAGGCAGCGGGTAGCAGACCGATATGCTTATGATCCTCAAATCGTTAGCTAAGATCTGCAATTCTAATCTCATTTGAAACGTAATGAATAGGACAGCACCCAACAGAGGCTTTTCTATTATTGAAAAAGTCCAAAAGGGAATACAGTGGTTACTTATCAAATTTATCCGCTTTTATCAGCTTGCAATATCTCCATATCTTGGACAAACCTGCCGGCACAGCCCAAGCTGTTCATCTTATATGATGGAAGCGATTAAAGAATGGGGTGCACTAAAAGGCACGTGGATGGGATTAAAGAGATTAGCTCGCTGCCATCCCTGGGGAACATTTGGATACGATCCGGTTCCCAAAAAAGATGAAGACAATGAAAGTGAAACCAAGTAGATTGAACTATGTTCTCAGAAAGAGTTGATAAAAAACAGATAGAGCTCGGTCATGATTTTGCTCCGAAATTTGACGAGCGTGGGTTGATACCCTGTATCACAGTTGATGCGGATTCCAACGAGGTTTTGATGTTTGCATGGATGAATAAACCTGCTTTAAAGATGACGATCGAAACAGGTAAAGCGACCTATTACAGCAGAAGCCGGGATAAGATCTGGGTGAAGGGTGAGTCATCAGGCAGATATCAGTTTGTTGAAAAAATATTGGTGGATTGTGACCAGGATGTTATTCAGGTGCGGGTAAACATGGCGAAAGAAGGAGCCTGCCATAACGGCTACAGGAGTTGTTTTTATAGATCGCTGGATGCCGATAATCAACTGTCTCTTACATATGAGATTAAGGAACGATCCTTTGATCCCGATAAAGTTTATTAGTTAGATAGATATTAAGAATTCAGATATAAATAAATTATAACTATCGATATCTAAACAATTGATGTGTAGTAAATTAGGTATATATATCTATAAGATTTAGACGCTTTAAAATAATGCTATTGTGATATGAATAAACTACAAGCTCTATTAATTTTTTCGCCTCTTTTACTTCTTATCGGCTGTGGGGCTCCGGCAGATAAGGTCGATGAAAGTATAATTGAAGATGGGTCACAGGATTATGATGAATTGCTTGCAGAAGAACTGGGTGCTGACGATTACGGAATGAAACAATATGTGATTGCATTTTTGAAATCAGGTCCTAATCAGAGTATGGATTCTACTCGTGCAGCAAACCTTCAGCGAGCCCACCTCGACAATATCAAACGACTTGCGGAAGAGGGCAGACTTATACTTGCCGGCCCTTTTATCGGCAGTGGAGAACTGAGGGGAATGTATGTGTTTGATGTCCGTACTGTTGAAGAAGCCCGTGAGCTTACCGAGACAGACCCTGCTATTGAAGCTGGCCGTCTTGAAATGGAATTACATTCATGGTACGGTTCTGCTGCACTGATGGAAGTGAACAACTTACACACCAGAATCAGCAAAACAAATCCCTGAAGACTCATTCTGCTTAGGTCCGATAATTTGTTACTTTAAAAGGTTAAAGAATTAGGCCAGAAATTTTTTGATGAAAAGTTTTGTGTGATGTGACCTCGAAAAATCAGTATGAACTAACGGCTCACTTTTCTATTCCTTTAAACCACAGTAGTTGAATTAAATCGTTACAAATCCAAGAATTTAGCAAGATATTCCTCACAATTTTATGACAGACAAGAAAAAGAGACCTGAACGAAATAATAAATCAAACAGCCATCAAGCTGATGGAAAAAGATCGCGTCCAGGTAGCAGGCGATCCTCCGGTTCTTCAGGGAAAAGATTTCGTTCAAAAAGAGCTGAAGGAACGCTGAAGAATCCACAAACGGCGCCCCAGCGACCTCAGGCGGAAGAAGAAATGCGGATCAATAAATTCATTGCTCATGCAGGACTATGCTCCCGCCGTGATGCAGATGATTACGTATCGGCGGGTAAGGTGAAAGTGAATGGTAATACAGTAACTGAACACGGAACCAAAGTTAAAAAAACTGACACTGTTGTTGTCAACGGCCAAACTCTAACCCTCGAGCCATTTGTGTATATATTGCTGAACAAGAGTTCCGGGTCAATTACCACAACAGATGACGAGCGTGATCGTATGACGGTGATGGATACAATAGAGGATGCAACAGGTAACCGTGTATACCCGGTTGGCCGGCTCGATAGAAAAACAATGGGGCTATTACTGCTTACCAATGATGGAGATCTTGCACATCGCCTGATGCATCCAAGCTACCAGGTTAAGAAAACCTATCTTGTGCAGCCGAACAGAGTGCTTACAGAAGAAGAAATGATAGGCCTCAGGGAAGGTGTTGACCTTGAAGACGGCTTCATTAAACCAGATTCCGTTACTCGTGATCCGCACAAAGCAGACTCAATTATTATTACAGTTTATGAAGGCAGAAATCATCTCATTCGGCGAATGGTGGATCATATTGGAGCGGATGTAGTAAATTTAAAACGAATATATTACGCAGGGCTGCATGAAAAAGATTTGAAAGTGGGCCGCTGGCGCTATCTTAGAACAGAAGAGATCAACAATCTAAGAAAACTGGTAAAATTGGATACACTTGAATTTAATCAACCGAACTAATGATTTACAGTAGTGTCAAAAAAGAGACAGGGTCAGTAAAGTCGCGCGAGGATTTACCGATATATTACGATCTTTACTCACCTGTTACAGCGAAAACGCGATCGTTTCCGGTCATCCTTTTTTTGCACGGTTTCAAGGGATTTAAAGACTGGGGAGCTTTTCCGGATGCCTGTGAATATCTTGCCAGACATGGATTTTGCGTGCTCGCTTTTAATTTCTCAAAAAATGGGGTGAGTGAAAATATGCTGGAATTTGACCAGCCTGAACTTTTTGAAAAAGAGACATTGAGTTCAGACCTAAATGATGTAGGCGATGTTATTTCTCATCTCAAAAACGGAGAGCTCAGAAGCGAACAAGTGATGATAAATACGGATATCATCGGAATTATTGGCCATTCAAGGGGTGGACACACAGCTGTTGCGGCTGCGGCTGAATACCCTGGAATTCAGACTCTCGTCACATGGTCGGCAGTAGCCAACTATAATAAGCGCTGGAGTGATGATATGGTTAGTGACTGGGAGAGCCAGGGCTATACTGAAATCGAGAATTCCAGAACAGGGCAGACGTTCAAACTGAATAAAATCGTTTATGATGACGCTATTGAAAATGCTGACAGGCTGATGGCGAGTATACGGGTTAAAGAACTTCATATTCCGGCGCTGTTTATTGCAGGTAAAGATGACGAGGCTGTTCCTCATTCAGACTCTAAGAAACTGTTTCGCGCCTGTCCATCAGACGACAAAGAAATAAAAATTATTCAGGATACAGGTCACACGTTCAGTACAGCTCATCCATTTGAAGATGACGATTTTCCTGCGCCATTTGACGAACTTCTTGAATCAACAGAGACCTGGTTTTTGGAGCATCTGAAGTAGGACCGGCAATTTAGTTAAAAAGAGAGTACCTGGAGTTAAGCGACAATACCTGTCAATCGGAAAAACCTGCTAACAGACATCTTGGTTTGACCATCCTGGTCAATTAAAAGAAAGCATACTTAGCACATGTGGCCATTCGAAGTTGCGTGTCACGGTTAGTATAGTCCACAGTAGTTGTTATTAGACTCCAGGTCTATACTTTTTTAAGTACGACAGTAACCTATGGCCGATTCCAAAATTCTACCTCTGTGTAGACTTTGGGTCGGGCAGCGGCATGTGGGAGATTTCGTTCCAAGAGGGAGAGTCACACAGTTTATAAGCTGATTTTAAATCTGAGTAGTAACCACGCGCAATTTAGAATGAGCTAATTCTCAGGTCATTTAATTCATATAATTGCCCATCAAACTGAGTATAAAAACAAAATAGACGAAGAAAGATCTGTGATATGATTTTGAGTGTGTCTTCGTTTGAATTAAAAGAACACTTATATTTATTAAGAATAACGCAATCAATATTGGAAAGCAGGCTATGATTCATTTAAAAACTATCGCCGCTTCATACTTTTTTCTACTGCTTGCAGTGTGGGCAAACGCCGGTTTTTCACAGGTACCGGTGCTGATACATGATGGCCAGTTCAAACAAGATGCTGTAGTTGCTATTGACTCTCTGTACAATAGGAATGCCGAAGCATCAGATGACATCATGCAGAAATGGCAAAATCGATATCCTAATCACCCGATTTGGGAAATATGGGATGCAATGGAGTTATGGTGGGTTGTGCTTGAAGACCTTTATGATCACTCTAACGATGACCGGCTCATGGAGGCGATGCAACGGAGTGATTACGCCGCAGGGCAGCTATTAAACCGTGAACCCAATCACCCCGATGCGCTGATTATCCGTGCGCTTGCCAATGGATATATCGGCAGGCATTACTCTAATAGAGACAATTGGTTATCCAGCGTAAAGGTGTCCCGTAGAGCCTATAGTACGTATCAAACGCTGATGGAAGTGGAGCCCGATTTTCCAGATAATGAATTTGTGCGGGGTATGATATCCTATTACGCCGAATATATTCCTGAGGAGTATCCGGTCGTTCGGGCTGTATCATGGTTTTTTCCGGACGGGGATAAGCAGGAAGGACTGAGAAAAATACGCAAAGCCTCAAATGAAGGGGTATTTTCGAGACCTGAAGCAACTTATTTTATGGGCAATATACTTTTGAACTATGAAAATAAAGTTGATGCTGCCATGCAGTATTTTCAGGAACTTGTCACAAAATATCCGGATAACGGATATTACAGGCGACTTAAAATTCGGACCTTGTCGAGCCTGAATAGGAACGAAGATGTATTTAATGCTGTAGATAGTGCGCTTGAAAGGTGGGAAAATAAGGAACAAGAAAGCATAAATCTCATGCAGGAAGAGCTCCAGTTCTGGAAAGGGAGGGCTTATTATCGGTTGAATGACTTTGATGAAGCTCTTAGCTCATTTAAATCAGCTATAAATCACGGAGAAAAGCTTCCTAACCAGCCTGAAAGATTATACTATTGTGTAGCCAATTATTACGCAGGTCTTGCGTCTGAGGCTCTAGGCAAAACAGAGGATGCCAGGCTATATTACTCTACAGCAATTGATCAAAATGTAGAGGCAGATTTTATCTCTAAAGCCAGGGACCGATTGCGTAACTTATAATTCTATTAACTGCAGTGGGTATAAGGATGTTTAGGATAAAGTATCGAAGGTATACTCAGTCACAAAATCAGAATTGCCATTTTTGGTGTATGTTTTTTCGATAAAATTGACACGACCTGACGTATCTATTGTTAGCAGGGTAGAGCAGCGGGTTCCGTAACCATCAGTTTCTATAAATATCGGAGAAACAGCTTTTTCCATTTCGGGTGATAGCCCGGTATCAGGCAGTGATGCCTGAGGGTATGTCTCAGAATTTCTGAGAAACTCAAAAATCAATTCTTTATCTAGCGTTTCAGTTTTTAAAGCAGCCTTAAATTTTGACCTGGCATTTTCCACCTTCGGCCATGGCGTATCCAAAAAAGCATTGCTAATACCGTGAATACCCGGTTCAACTGTTTCTAAATCGCAGGTAATGTTATTCAAATAATACAGATTGTCACAAGTACCAGACAGAAGGTTGAATCCTGAATAGTTTTGAGATTTTTGAAGCAACCGGTGTAGGTTTTTTTTGACCGATCCATCTTGTGTTAAAATCTCTGGAATAATTTCTCCACGCGATCGCGGACCTTCCTTTGGATTCTTAAAATCCCTGTAATTCGTAATTGCACCAAATTCTCCCTTTTTAGAAATGCCAAGCCAGGTACCACCCGCACGGAGATCTTTACCGGCAAGGATTTCAGGCTCTGTATCCCAAAAATGTGCTTTTTGGGCCTCACGTGCATAAAATTCATCTCTGTTTCCGGCAAGAATAAACGGGTATTCCGGATGGTGATTGAATGCAAAGACGATCAGACACATAGAAATAATTTAAACTGTGAATAGTTTTTCTTTAACGGTAAATTAGATACAATTTAATCCAAGTATAAATGAGATTGCAACATTTGATCGATTTTTAACGAAATAGGGGTTTGTTGTAGAATATCTCATTGAGGTTATAAATTTGAAGGGTTTCTCAAGATCTGGAAACTAACTTAACAACCTTTTTTCATGTTCGGAATGGATACGGCCAAGCGGGATTTAGTGCTGATTGCATTAGGCCTGCTCGCAGCCGCCTTCTTTTATTGGTATTATCCTATTTTACATCCACTCAGCCTGGGGGATAATTCGTTGGGAGTATCTGCGGCCTCAAGCAGCATGGATTCTGCAATGAATGAATTGGGGTATAATTATGATGGTACGTCTCAGACGACCTACCGTGTTAATAGCGACATTCTGGACTTTGTACAGACTGAGTTAAGTCAACAGCAGCAGGAAGGTTATGGCCGGGGGAGTGTGCTTCGGAAACTTATCCCTTCATTTTATTGGCATTCACAGCGGCGAATTCCCCTATCCGAATCATCGCTTGAGGAACCGGATACTGATGAATCAATATGGTTCGTAGAACTTCATCTCTCGGAAACCGGTGATTTGCTTGCATTTAGTAATCCATCAAGTCTGTTTTCAAAAAAACCGTTTGAAACACAGTTTTTTGAAGAACATAAACCTGATTTGCTTCCCACTCTACAACAATCACCTCCGGATTCTCTACTAAATAAAGAACTGCAATTTCGTCTGACATCGGGTCAGGGGCGAAATCAAAATGTAATTATTGATGGAGAACCAGTATATCTGGATGCGGATGATGCTATTCAAATGGGAATATATCACCTTAATCAATCCGGATGGCCCGCCGAATACTTTACCCAACAGGATGTAGAACCGCAGATGGTGAGGGGTGTTGAGACAGCTCAAATTACTTTTGCTGGAGAACTGCCGGAAATTTCTCCTTCAACAATGCAAATCACTCTTGATCTGTTACCTACAGGAACACTTATAGGAATGGAATATCAGCTGGAGAGTGATACAGTGATGGCAAATCAGACCGATTTAAGTGTAAGATTTGGCATCACCGCAATTACGATTTTTCTGCTTGCACTCTGGATGGTGGTTTTATTCTTTATCAGAATCAGGCTCCGTCTTGTAGATATCAAATTATCTGTTCTGATCGCTGTTCTTGCCGGATTTGCGACACCGCTTATTTTCCTGATGCGCCAAATAAGTAACTATCTTTACAATAATCCTGCAGGTTTTTCAACCGAAGAAGTTTTTGGCCTTTTCTTTTCTTTCGGGTTTATGGCAGCGATCAGCTCTGTAGTTTTTTTCATAACCACCGCAATTGGGGATTCGCTTACCCGTGAAAACTGGATTGAAAAACTTAAAACATTTGATCTTATCCGACTGGCAAGATTTTACAACAGGCCGGTCGGTCTCGTGCTTATCCGTTCTGTATCCTACGCTTATATACTCACCGCGCTGATCACTTTTATCATTTATGTGATGCCCGGAAGCTATATATCAGTGACAGAAATTTTCAGGTCCGATACCACAATTTTGCCATCTCTTGAGGTCATTATTACCAGTTCACTTTTTTACCTGCTCATAGTGCAGGCAGTGTTATTAATAAGCGTAGGCAAACTGAGTGGGCGAACAAAGCGACCAATATGGATTATTGCAATCAGTACTGCACTTTTCCTGATGCTAAATTACATACCTATCGATGTAAGTCCGTGGTCTACAGATATGGTGGTAGTTGGAGCACTCGGATTGTTCGCGGGTGTCATATACTATAAAGAAGATCTGCTGACCGTTGTAATCGCACTCAGTATTTTCGGCATACATTTTATGAGTGCCACTGGCCTGGTTATGGAATCCTCACCCGATCAATCAGTTTTTTATGTTAGTCTGCTTTTGACATTTGCTCTGATTCTTCTTGGTATTTTTGGGTTTTACAATGGCAATCCCATAGAAGATTTACCGGAATATGTGCCGGAATACATCAATGAACTCAAGCGGGATGAAAGGATTAAGCAAGAGCTTCAAATTGCAAGAGCTGTACAGCAATCATTTCTTCCAAGTAAAATGCCCAACGGTAATGGCTTTGAAATTGCTGCTGTTTGTACTCCTGCCCATGAAACAGGCGGGGATTACTACGATTTCATCGAAATGGAAGATGAAAAACTGGCCGTAACAATAGGTGATGTAAGTGGTAAAGGAATTGAAGCCGCTTTTTACATGACCTTTACCAAGGGTGTTCTGCATGCACTGAGTGATGATATTTCATCCACCTCCGAAATGTTAACGCGTATCAATAATCTGTTTTTGAAGAACTCTAAGAGAGGAACATTTATTTCGATCATTTTCGGAATAATAGACTTCAAGAGCAGTACGTTTCGTTTCTCAAGGGGAGGGCATAATCCACTGCTTTTCTTTAATGCAGCAGCAGGTAAAGTGAAAGAGTATCGCCCGTCAGGTATGGGTCTCGGGATGGCGAACGAAGAGCTCTTCAGAGACAATATTTATGAACTCTCGGTGGAATTAAAAAAAGGCGACATCCTGGTTATGTATACAGATGGTGTTGTAGAGGCTACAAATTCTCGCGGTCGGTTTTATGGTGATGCAAGATTGCATAGTATATTGAGGCGGTCTTCAAAACTCTCAGCTGAAAAGATCATCAAGGCACTATCTAATGATCTCATGAAATTCGGAGAAGGTTCTGAACCTCATGATGATATGACGGCAATAGTGATAAAGAAAACATAAAAGAATTGATAACAATAGTAACTTAAAATTATGAAAACACTCAAAACTTTCTGCTTGTCACTCGGCCTCTTGCTGTGCTTCTCAGCTATCAGTACGGGTCAGAGTCTTAACCCAACAGCGCTTGAAAGTGCGCTTATATCAGCTAAAGAGAGCGGTAAAAAGGTTCTGATTGACGTCTACGCTGAATGGTGTCCCTATTGTGAAAAAATGCATACCGAGGTCTATACTGAAACGGATGTCATCAAAGCAGTTAACGAACACTTTTACCTTGTTAAGATCAATATCGAATCGCAAAATGAGGTGAATTTTCTCGGCAACCGTATGACGGAAAGTGATTTCGCCAAAATGCTAAAAAGTTCCAGTTTGCCATCAACATATTTTATGAACAGCAGCGGCGAGCTGCTTGGAATGCAGCCCGGGCTTTTGCCGGCAGATGTTTTTGAAGATCTTCTCACTTTCGTAGGCAGCGATTCCTACGAGTCACTTTCCTTTGAGGAGTACAGAAAAAAGGACGAGTGAGAGCGCATCAAGTTTAATATAAGATCATGAGTAGAAGTCAATCCGTTGAGGACTATTTAAAAGCCATTTATAAATTAGAATCCACTCTTGATGGAAAGGGTGTACCCACCTCTAAATTGGCGAAGGAAATGAAAGTTGCCAATGCATCGGTCACGAATATGGTGAAACGCCTATCGGACCTGGGGATGGTAACTTACAAATCATATTATGGTTCAAAACTGACCGAAACAGGCCGGAAGATTGCTCTTGAAATGATTCGGCATCATCGTTTGCTTGAACTTTATCTGGCGGAAATGCTTGGATATTCCTGGGATCAGGTCCACGATGAAGCCGAAAAACTGGAGCATCATATTTCTGAGCAGTTTGAGGATAAAATTTCAGAACTGCTGAATGACCCTAAATTTGATCCCCATGGTGATCCTATTCCAACAAAAGATGGGATGATGCCGGAGCTTGGTCTGAAGGTATTATCAAGACTTGAAGAGAATATTTCACTTGAGGTGAGACGAGTCAAAAATCAAACGCCTGAACTGCTTCGATATCTAGATGACTATGGCCTTACGCCTGGTGCTGAAGTCATCATAAAGAAAAAAGAACCTTTTGATGGACCGCTTGAGCTAATTGTTAATGGAAACCCGGTGACTCTCGGTTATAAGATAGCCTCTGATATTCTTGTCAAATCAAGCAATTAAATTTGATATCAAGGTTTAATCATTCCATGACACTATCTAGGCTGTGTGATCCAAAGGGTTGGGATAAATAAATTTATAGTTCATTTCTTTCTTCAGTTTTTCATTGCTGATAACCCTATTTATCGATTCGGTCGATGAATCAAATGTTGGTAGTTCCACACTAAAATGATCTGCGGCTGATTGATAGAAGGTTTCTCTGGGTGGATGCCCATCTGATACAGCGTTAAAGACTCCTGAAACAGAATCTGATTCAATAAATTTTCTAACAATCTGAATGCAATCATCCTGGTGAATCAGGTTTACTGGTTTATAGGGAGATGAAAGGTCTTCCTTTCCAGCGAGATAGCGTACAGGGTGCCTGTCGTAGCCATAGAGCCCGCCAAACCTAAGTATGACAACATCGTAGCCTGAATAGCTCTGCAAGAGTTTCTCGGCTTTAAGTATGGCTTTTCCTGATGGGCGCGCAGTTTTTGACAGATCCGCATCTTCTTCGCAATATATTCCTTCTTCAGATGGATACACTGATGTTGAACTGGCAAAAATAACTTGATTAATGCGATTCTCTGAATCGGTTTTCAATATCCGATCACAGACTGATTTTATTTTTTCGGGATATGTGACTTCAATATCACTCTTCCCCCGCTGAGGTGGAATATTTAAAAATAGGCTGTCACTGTCCCAAAAAGCATCATTTGAAGGATCGTTTAAAGTTTCAGGTACTGATAATAAATAAGGCTCAATACCATTCTTCCTGATGATTTCAAATTTCGATTTAGTAGTCGTTGAACCTTTTACGTCATAACCATGGCGTAGCAGGGATTGTCCCAGGGGAAATCCTAACCAGCCACACCCTAAAATTGAAATAGTCATATGCTACATTTTTGATGGGCCAAAATGTATAAACATTACGAGGCAATTGAAAATTATAGGTTGAAATTGAAATTGAACCTTGAGGTTTTGAAGAGCATCTGATCAATTGTAAGAACCGGGTTGAATCAATCTATGCGCTTGCATTGTATCTATAGGTAAATAGGATAATATCTTAGGGAGCGAAAAATTGGCCAAGAATAGCTTCATATGATCTTCTTTGAGATTACATAAGTTAACTGTCTTTATAGAACTTGTTGTTGGAAGGAATTTTTTATTGATATGGCTACAAAAAAAATTGCGATAATTGGTGCGGGGATTACAGGACTATCCGTTGCATGGCAGGCAAAAAAGCTAGGTGTAGAAATTGATCTCTTCGAGAGCAAGAAGAAGGGTGGAGGTGTGATACAAACAGAATCAAATGGAGAGTGGAGATATGAACTCGGTCCTAATACATTACTGCTGAAAGACCCTGAAATTGAAGAGCTCATCGAATCAGTTGGTTTATCATCCCGTTTGGAAACCGCCAACAGTGAAGCGTCGAAAAGATTTATTGTCAGGGATGGAGATCTTCAGGCACTACCTCAATCATTCAAGGATTTCCTGAAAACCCCGCTTTTTTCAGGAAAAGCTAAAGCTCGGTTGATGGGAGAGCCATTTGTTGGAAAATCCGATTCCGAAGTATCAATTGCTGATTTTTTTGAAAATCGATTCGGCAAAGAAATTCTAGATTATGCTGTTAATCCATTTATTGCGGGCATTCACGCAGGGAAACCTGAAAATTTGTCTGTCAAACATGCATTTCCGGCTCTTCATGAGCTAGAACAGTCGTCTGGGTCAGTTATTCTTGGCGGACTTCGAAAAGTATTCAAGCGAACGGGGACAAAGAAGATAAAAAGACGACTTATATCCTTTGAATCGGGACTTCAGGAGCTGCCTGAAAAGCTAATGTCACAAATTAGCAATATCCATTTTGACCATACTCTCGAACGCTCTGAAAAACGTGAAGATGGATGGCATATCTATACCAATAATGGTGAATATGGTCCTTATAGCGATTTGGTTGTGACCATACCTCTACATAAATGGGATGAAGAAAAACTTCCTTTAACAAAAGCATCGGCTAAGAAACTTCAAAACGTAACTCATCCGCCGCTATCAATGATGATTTTGGGATATAAGAAAGCGGATGTTAAACATCCGTTAGATGGATTTGGATTTTTGGTTCCAGAGGTGGAAAACCGATCGGTATTGGGCGCGTTATTTACTTCAACGCTATTCAAAAACAGGGCACCCAAGGGGCACCATCTGCTAACCGTATTTACAGGCGGGGCACGGCAACCTGAGACTGCCCGAATGGAGAGTGAAGAACTATTGAAACTTGTTGAAGATGATCTCAAAAGTCTCATTGGATTACGCGGGTCACCTGTGTTTAAAGATCACATCTACTGGCCGAAGTCGATTCCTCAATACGAAACCGGTTACGGTGAAATCTATTCTGTTTTTGATGAGCTTGAAAAAGATAATCCCGGGCTTCATCTTGCTGGCAATTTTCGGCACGGCATATCGGTACCTGACTGTATCAAAAACGGGTTAAACCTTGGTGAAACTCTCGCGACGTACTGATCAGTAACTGCGTGAAGAGAAGAGTTCAAGCACATTCTGCAGAACATTCTGACTAATTTTTGTAAGGCGCTCACCGCGACCAAGCGCAAGAAACCTGAGGAGCAGACGCAAATCATTTAGCAACAGAGGTGGATGAGTAACAAGAGTTTCATTTTCGATGACAAACTTCCAGTCAATATCACTGCTGAATTCAACTCCCTTTCTTTCCATAGATTCTTTATAAATATTTGCAATCAAGCCATACCCAATGGTCGAAGGATGCAGGCCGTCGAGACTGAATATACCACCACGGTCTAGTTTTCTGCTATCGTCTTTCAGGCGGATATAGTCGGTGGATATTCTTGGTTTATTACCATCATCTACCAAGTAAGATGTATCAGCATTCTGCTTCAGTGCTTTTATGAAAGAATCGGGAAATGGCCTGACTTTATTTGCCCCCAATCGTCTTCTGGCAGCTGCAGAAACGTATTGACCCACCGGAACCACATGAAAACCAAATTCTTCACTTAGTTCGTAAATGATTTTGTTGTATTGATCAATATGCTGATCGAGTGTTATTGCATCCTGTTTTGTCAGATGTGCGTGTTTTTCGGGATTAAAATCTTCGTCCCAAATCCAGAATCTGGAGTAGTAATCAAAATAACCGCTTCTTGGCTTTGATTTATCACTGTTTACACCACGAATGGCTGGTGGTATCGTCATATACGGCAAAGTAGGAACAAAGACACGTTTTGCCCCTATTTTTGACAATTTTTGGTACAGTATCCGGGTTTCATCCTCAAAATGTTCAGGTCGGAATACAGTACACGTGCGTTTATGATGCGGAGCATTCAAATCGTGTTCTTCAGAGTAGATGAGATTAAGGTTTGTGACTGCACCTACAATATTATTATGGCCCAGGCAACAGATTAAATTTTCGATCCCCCCGTCATCCTGAAGCAGCTGAACGTTATCAATCATCGAATGCCGGCTGAGTGTCTCCGTTTGAGAAGGGTTAAGTACCAGCCGTGCAGTTATAAAGAGAGCCTCATCAGGCAGCACGTTGAATACCGTATAACGGGGTCGATTATTTTCTATCTGATCTTCACAGTAGTTGCTATTCATCAGCCATGAATCACTTATTGCAGTGCCCCAGATTCCCTGATTGTGATACGGTTTATCCCGAATTACGGCTAGTGATTTTTTATTACCTTCCCAGTACTCTTTGATACGCCGAAGCGTTTTATAAAGATGGGTACCTGCCTTAAGGTATTCATTCCAGGTTATCTCATCCCCGAACTCATCGGCCATGCCGCGCACAAGTACTTCTATATTTATAGGAATCCCGGCCTGGGCTGTAAAAAGTGGTGTTTCAAATGAAGTCTCTTTTCCAAGAGATTTTGCAAGAATAGCCGGAAAACTTAGATCTGTACGGTAAATACCGCCATTCTTGAATCCCTGAGCCATGCTGTCTCCTAAAGAAACGAGGCGATGTTTATAAAAAGTCCGTCTGCTAAACACGAGATGATTTCATTATCTTTAACTCCAACGTGACAATAATCAATGTACTGTCAATTTAATAATAAATCAGATGTCAGAACCGGAAAATGATTTACAGAAATTTCGAGAGCAGAGAGAGGCGATGAATGAAAAAATCCTCGATCTGAATCACCTCGGAATAAAACGATTTTTTAACCTTGACTCCAACACCTATAAAGATGGTGCCCTGCCAACTCAAACAAAAGAGCTGCTGGGACTTGTGGCATCAACTGTGTTGCGCTGTAATGATTGTATTGACTACCATTTAGAACAGTGTGCCAAAACCGGCTCATCTAAAGAAGAGATTATTGAATCACTTAATGTGGCTTTGATTGTGGGAGGCAGCATTGTCATTCCTCACTTGAGGCACGCTATACAAACAGTAGAAATCTTAGAATCAGAAGGATTGCTATAGATGAGCCGGTTTATTTATTTAGCTGCTATTATCATTTGCTTGCTAACGCCGCTGCGTAGCTATGGACAGGCTCCGGCAAATAATCAGTCAAAAGGCCTTAACTATTCATTTTATCCCGTTTTCGGATACTCTTCCGACATTGGGTTTTTTGGTGGCGGTCTGTTTCAAAGGATCGATTATGCTGATGGATTCCGGCCATTTTTGACCAATACACTTGTTGATATAACAGGATCAACAAAAGGTCAGTGGGTGGCCTCTTTAGAGTATGAGAAAACCCGGGCGTTTGGCAGACCACTTCGTACCAGAAGCGAATTTAAAGCGTTCAGAAATCCAATCAGTAACTATTTTGGCATTGGCAATGAGACTGATTTTTCGGACTCTGATTTTAGTGAAGGACTTTATTATCTGTTAAAGCGAAGAATCGTAACCCGGTTTGAAATACGCAAGCCATTGCGAACCATAAGTGATCAAAAAAAATTAGAAGGCGTCCTTCGCTTTAAAGTTTCTTACACAGATAATGAGGATCAGGGGGCTGACACTCAATTTGTACAATCTCCACCAACGGGTGCTTCTGGGGGCTGGGTGAATACAATTGGTGCAGGGCTGATATATGATATCAGGAATAGTGAGTTTGATCCAAGGTCGGGTATAAGAGCTGAGGCAGGAGCTGATTTTTCTCCCGTGTTTGCTGGCAACGACTTTGGTTTCTCTTATTATTTTGCTGAATTCACTACTTATGCACCCATCCTGAAAAATACGGTATTTGCACAGCGGTTTGCTGCGGAACATACAATTGGGTCAGTACCATTTTTTGAACTTCCTGCATTGGGTAACGAGGAAGGGTTGCGTGGCTATGCACTGAATCGGTTTTTAGGAAACAGTTCTGTTATTTATATGGCTGAAATGAGAACCTGGGTATTCAGCTTTTTAGATGATCAGATTAAGCTTGGTGGCCACCTGTTTTTCGATACCGGTCGGGTTTTTTCTGACTCAGATTCATCTGAATTTTTAAAAAACTGGAAACAAACATGGGGAATGGGCGGAGCCATGTCGCTTTTCAATCCCGACCTCATATTGAGAGGTGAAATTGGTATATCGAATGAAAGTTATAGAATATATGCAGGTGTTGGCTATACATTCTGAGCAATAACATAACCATGACTATGACCATGACTTTGAATACGAATTGATTTATTTGAAATTTAAAATTTTGTAAATGAGTAAAGGCAAACTGTTGTTCACAGCTTCCCCGATAGCATGTGGAGATATGATGTATATATTGGAAGAAGAAAAAGAGAAGTTTCTGCATCTTCCACTGGAATCATATGAGGATAATACCGAGAAGGTTGCTTCAGCCTTACTTAAGAAAAACGTCGATAATTTTGAATTTGTAATTTACGGTACTCTTAGAAATGCCATCTATTTTGAAAAATGGATGAACCAAAACAAATTATTGGCTGATTTCCAGAATCTCGTTCATTTCTGTCTTGATAAACCGACATCAGAATTTCTTGAGTCGAAAGGAATTCCTGTTATTCAGCCGCGAGAGCATGCAAAACCAATTGATATCCTTGAGTTTATGCTTAGAATTTCTCGCGAGGGAAAAACACTTTATCCCTCATGTTCAAATAAAACTGAGGAGATGCCGGGACTTCTTCAGGAACTTGAGATGGATATTGCTGAATTTTCTGTGTGTAAAGAAATAGGGCTCACGCCTGAAGAAGTAGAAAGCTCAAGGGAGACATTATCAGAATCGGATGTGTCAGCTGTTCTGTTTCACAACCGTTCTGCTGTCACACGAGCATTTGCCGCTTTTCCTGATCTCAACGTAAAGAAACTGACTGTTATCTCAGGGAGTGCGGGTGTAACACAGCATCTGATAAGCAAAGGTATTGAGCCGCATTATGAGGCAGAGGGATCTTGGTATTCGATAGAAAAGCTGGTGCTAAAAGAGTACTTGCAAAAAACTTAAAAACTGTAGCTCTTACTTCAGTTCGACCAGCGTGCAGCCCGGTCCTCCGTGCTCCCATGGCGCTAGATTATAACTTTTGATTTCTTCCCGTTCATCAAGATGCTCGTGAACGAGTTTTTTCAAAATGCCTTCTCCTTTACCATGAACTATTTCAACCTGCCTGAGTCCTCTGCTTACGGCTTTGTCGAGATAGTGCATCAGTTCCTTTACGGCGTCATCTCCCCGATAACCTCGAATATCGAGTTTTGGCTTTACTGAGAGATCGATCTGCTCAGAACCACCGTAGCTTCTGGTCTTCTGTTGCTTTTTTTTCTTTGGTGGTGAAGAGACCGAGATTTTCTTGAGCTTAGATTTTATTTTCATACCGTTTACCAGGATGGTTGCCTGGTTACCAGATATATCAACAACTTCACCCGATGTACCACTTTCCCCGACAGTTACAAAATCACCAACTTCCGGTTCTTTACCGGACGATTTTTCCTCCATCCGTATGTCAAGATCAGCTTTACCCCGTTTAACTGCCTGTTTTGTATTCAAAATATCATTGCGGGCTTCTCTGATCGCCTCCTTATCTTCCTGTCCCGCTGTAATGATTTTTTCTACAGCAGCCTCAATGCGCTTATTCGCAGTTTGCATGATGCGATCCGCTTCTCTGTATGCTTCGTCTAGTTTTTTCTTTTTCTCACGATCAAACTCTTTCTCCTTTTTTTCGAGTCGCTCAGTATGTTCAAGAGCTTCTTTTTTAAGCTGATCAAGTGAACTTCGCTCAGATTTGATCTCCTGAATCTGCTTCTCAAGTGAAAGAAGCAGATCACCCATTTTATTTCGCTGATTTCCTAGCAGATCTCTTGCACGTGTCATCACCTCTGAGTGGAGGTTCATGCGGTCAGCTATCTCAAATGCATAGCTGCTTCCGGGAACGCCTTTCCTGAACCGATAAGTTGGAGAGAGCGTCTCCTGATTGAATTCCATTGCACCATTCACAATGCGCGGATGCTCATGGGCAAAAACTTTCAGAGAGCCGTGATGCGTTGTTCCAATTACGCGCGCCCCGGAATCAATGAGTTCTTCTATAAATGACTGAAAAAGAGCACCTCCTTCATCCGGATCCGTACCGGTTCCGGCTTCATCAATGAGAACGAGTCCGCCATCAGCAACAAGATCCAGTGTTTGCCGCATCCATTGCAGGCGAGATGAGAATGTACTGAGGTCATTTTCGATAGATTGATCGTCGCCTACATCAATAAATAGACCACTGAGAACAGGAAGTGAAGAATCTGGTTGAACAGGGACAGGGTAGCCCATTTGATGCATGTAGCAAATCAACCCTACGGTTTTCATTGCAACAGATTTCCCCCCGGCGTTGGGCCCTGTGATGATCAACCCACGCTCATCTTTATCAAGGGAGAGCTGAAGGGGTACGACCTCTTCACTGTTTTTTTCCAGCCTGTTTTTGAGAATTAAATTGGGGTTTCTTGCATCCCGAAGCGATAGCCTACGATTGTCAGAAAGCTGTGGAACTGATCCTTCAAGAGTTATCCCAAGTTGCACACGACTGTTAAGAGCATCAAAAAAACCGATATTATTCATGTTCTCGCGTAAAGCATCAGAATATGTTCTGACTGTGCTTGTAAGCTCTCGAAGGATACGCTCAATTTCGCGCTTTTCATCTGCTTCAAATTCCCGGATATCATTATTGATCTGAAGGGCGTCTACAGGTTCAACGTAAACGGTCTGTCCGGATGAAGACACATCATGTACAAATCCCTGAACCTTACGCTTGTATTCAGCCTGAATTGGAAGCACCATTCGTCCGTTTCTTATGGTAGGGCCTTCGTCCGAGCTCATGCCTTTTTCCCTGGCTTTTTTCATCAGCCGATTTATAGTCTTGCGCAACTGACCTTTTCGGCGATTCATTTTTTTCCTAATCGATTGAAGCTCAGGACTGGCATCATCTCTGAGGGCACCGGAATCTGTTATAACTCCCGAAATTTCATTTTCAAGGGGTTTTAAAGAAATAAGACGCTTAACGTGCGGCGTAAGCGCTTCAGCTTCAATTTCATTATTATTAAAAAAATCTTTAATCAGCCGTGCCTGGCGGGCATTATCATAAACAACCGGGAAAGCTTCCAGTGAAAGCATAGCGCCTTCAACTCTTGCATCGCTAATGATGTCCCGAACGTCTTTAAGTTGCTTTAATGGATGTGTGCCTTGTTTTTCTATAACAGACATCCAGTTTTGTGTTAATTCATTCAGCTCAATTACTCTGTCAGCAGATCCTGCAGGAAGTTGCTCTTTCAGGCGTTCTTCGCCGTAAGGAGTGTAGGTGTGTTTTACAGCTTCATCAATTATGAGTGTAAAGCCGATCTTCTCTGGTAAGTTCGGAGGATATATTTGCATTTTGGTATTCATTGTATAAAGATCGGTATCTTACAGCTTAATTTGAAACGTAGTGTAGTTCGGTTTTTGTAAAGCTCTTATGGTTGAATAAAATTAGGTTTAACCACAAATTTCAAACTGATGACGTTCACGAGTACCTGTTCAAATAAATCAAATTATTATTGATGAAGATATTTAAAGTAGATGCATTTACTGACTCACTTTTTTCCGGAAATCCGGCTGCTATCGTTATAGTTGATAATTGGTTGAGTGATAATCTTATGCAAAAAATAGCAATGGAGAATAATCTGTCTGAAACTGCCTTCATTTTAAAACGAGAAGACTCACAGTATGAAATTCGCTGGTTTACACCTGAGACGGAGGTAGATCTATGTGGCCATGCTACACTGGGCGCAGCCCATGTGATACTGTCACATTTAGAAAATCAAAGTTCAAATGTATTATTTAATTCAAAAAGCGGAGACCTCAGAGTAGAGAAATCAGGCAAAATGTATTGGCTTGATTTTCCATCTCAGCCTCCAAAGCCTGTATCTATTTCAAAACTTTTACCAGAAGCTATTGGCACCATACCACTATATGCTGGATATAATGTGGATTTGATGGTGCTGGTAGAAAGCGAAAAAATTGTGAGAGAAATGACTCCGAATCTGCAAATGATAAAGAATCTGGATGTCCGCGGAGTAATCGTAACTGCACCATCTGAGAGGGAGTCAGTAGATTTTGTGTCAAGATTTTTTGCACCTGCTGTTGGTGTTGCCGAAGATCCTGTTACAGGGTCAGCTCATACAGTTCTTACACCATTTTGGGGCAAACGATTAAATAAAAAACAGCTTAATGCTCAACAGATTTCTAAACGAGGCGGTAATTTAACCTGTATAGATGAAGGTGAACGGGTGAAGATTGGTGGATCTGCCGTCACCTTTCTTGAAGGGTCTATTTCTCCGTAATTATATGATTCTGCTCATCAGTCTATTGATAATTGGGGTTTTCACCGGCATAATTGCGGGAATATTTGGCATTGGGGGTGGTGTGCTTTTCACTCCGGTTTTATTCTTTGTATTTGGGGTGGCAGGAGTGGAGCAGCCGGTAGCTTGGACAATTGGGACATCATTATTTTGCACTTTTTCGGCCTCCTTAAGCAGTTCAATTCAGCAGATGAATCAACGAAACAGTTATTTGAAGGAGGGTTTGCTTGTGGGCCTGTTCGGAGCGGCAGGTGTCTATTTCGGTAAGCTGATCTCAACGTCCGACTTTTATACTGAAGAAGTGTTCGTGAGCATTTTTGCTTTTCTGTTGCTCATTGTTTCATACATGTTTTATAAAAGGGGACAGGCACAAAAAACTATTCACTCAAACCAAGATCCGGTACTTTTGAAAAAATCTTTTTTAAGCGGTTTTGGAGGAGGAGTTGTAGCATCATTGGCCGGAGTTGGGGGAGGTGTGGTAATTGTGCCTGCCTTGAATCTGGGGTATAAGATTAATATTGCTAAGGCTGTGAGCGTTTCATCACTGGCAATTTTAATTATTTCCTTATCAGGCTGGATGCAGTTCGCTTTAGATAACGCTGCTGCTTCAGGAGCAACTAACTATACTTTGGGGTTCGTAGATTTTGGATCAGGCTTACCACTTATAGTTGGTGCTTTTATGGGGGGTTTTATCGGTGTGAAAGCTGCGAAGAAACTTCCTCAGGATAAAAGACAGGTACTGTTTTCAGTACTTTCACTAATTGTGGCTGCACTAATGATATACAGTATACTGTAACAATTCAGAATCGGTTACAGAATACTTCATCAATGGCGAGAGGAGTGTAGCTATCGATTTATCAGACTATATCATAATTGAAAAGAAGAACATATGTGAATCAATACCCGGATTCTCCAGTCCGGTATTGGCGTTCGACATATGCTGCAGTATGTAACCAAATTGAATGTCAGTGTTATGAAACATCTTCATTTCAATTCCGGCGCCTAAATTAATCAAATAATTAATCGAAGCTCCGTTTCCCTTTGGAAATTTATCATTCAATAATATTCCGCCCGCAGAGACAAATGTAAAAGGATTGACAGGCCTGGACTCAGAAAAAGGCATAAAAATGTTGACAGGTACTACACCGATTCCAAATCGGTAATCTTCGGGGCCATTATCACCATTGATTGGATAGTGGAGATGATGTGTTAAGATGATTTCAGATCCCAGGCGTGCCTGGAAAGTACCATACGCTAGCCTTGAGTGCCATATCTGACCGCGGAGAGAAAAAGATCGGCTGTTTTTAATTTTCCCCCATGCTATGAAGCTTTTAGGCGAGTAAATTGCGGATATTCCGAATCTTAAATCCGATTTTTTAGTGGTATCAAATGGATCAGACGCAAACGCAGGATATGATATAACTATAAATATCTGCAGGATGGTTGATACCCATATGAATATCAATGCTTTTCTTATAAGAGCACGCATTTTATTGCGTTTTTCTTTGATACACAATTATGGCAGAAATCCATATAAATATCCAGCCTGCTGCTGTAACATACCATTGACCATAGATCAGAATAGCACTCGACGCTAAATAAATGATGTGATATACCCAGAGAGGTGCTTCTGATACTTTCTTTTCAGTAATTGCCCTGAAATTGTTGCTTAATAATGAAAAGAGACGTGCCACTACCATCAAGGCAGTATAAACATAGACTACATACGTCAATACAGTGTACTCGTAAAATACAGCTATAGCAATGACGACAAGCGCAAATACATCAACAACGATTTGTTTTATCCACTCCATAATTAGATATAAAGGGGATATGGGGAAATATGTTTACCTGTCCTGTAGCTTATATCTATATAGATAATTATGCGTTTTCCTGAAGCTCAATGACTTCACGTGCCTGAAGCCCTTTCTCTCCCTCGGCAATTGTAAATTCTACTTTTTGTCCTTCGGCAAGTTTTCTGAATCCATCAGACTGAATTTCAGAATAATGAACAAAAACGTCCTCTCCGTCTTCACGTGTTATGAACCCGTAGCCTTTGCCATTATGAAACCATTTAACTGTGCCAACTTCTCTTACTTCTTCCATGGTAAATCCCATCTTAGTTCCCGGTGATAGTTTACAACAGCTTGATTCTTAATAAAATCAAAACCATCGCGACTAAAATAGTTTGTAAAAACCTTTTAAGCAATATTCATTATGAAATTGATTATAGTTTTTCCATAGGTATTTTCTGTAGTAATAGGTATTTAGCAATTTAGAAGATCATTTATCGTAAACTTAAACTCTTAAAAGGTCGAAAAATATGCGGCAAAAGTTTTTTAAATGATCCTGGATATACATTTTGATCTGATAAATGGGCTGGAATTTTACGAAACTTTACCTGCTGCAATCAAACACTTACTGCGCATCTGGAGAAATATGAATTGAGACTGGAAATCGGCTTAGAGAGGTTCTTATAGTATCGATTACTCAGATTGGGTATCAGTTTCAGCTTCTTCAGGTGTGATCTTTTCAATCCAAAACCAATGTGAGGAACGGTATGCAGGCAGCTCATCTCGAACGGGAGAGATCCATATATTGCCATATCTGTTTTCAATATCTACAATATAACCTGACAACGAAACGAGTTGTCCCCTGCGAAGTGAGGATATTTTATCATGAACCTGTTCAGTTGCTGGAATAACATGTGTCATCATTAAATGTTGATGAATATTCCCTTGTTGATAGGGCGGTTTAGCCATTTGTACCTCATAGGACCGGTCTTCAATGTTGACCAGCATCCTGGTAAGTAAATCCTCGTCTGACATTCTATCCCATGAAAGTAAAAGATCAAAAGGTGAAATACTGCTCATATGTTCAAACCAATACCGATTCTTTGCAATAACCCGAACGGTGCCACTAATTTCAAATTTGGGAGTTATAATAAAGTTTTCGGTTTCTATAGTATTTGGAAAAACAATCTTTTCAATTTCCGGTTTGGAGTCTGCGATAACACCCGGACCATAACGCACAGGTCGCTGCTCCCAAAGGAGATAGCAAATAATGAGTATGATGATTAAGTATAAGTGCTTCAGCATAAATTAATGGGTTACTCACAGATCGATTTCCACTACATAAAATCCTTGTAGTAGATACTGTTCAGAAAAATATTAGAAAAAGGCGCTAACAACTTTTCTAGGTAGTAACAAGAGCACAAAAGTGGCCGATTGTTACAAATTTTGAGACCAATCCTAATGACTTAGAAAGGGATCACTGAATAAAGTGATTCCCAATCTATTATCGGTCAAATTGAGAATTTGCTTAATTGATGAGTTCTTGGATATTCAATTGCTTGCCAGTTACGTAGAAAGCTAGTTGAAATTAACTTGCAAACCTGCTTGAAGTGATCTCGATGCACCGGGTTCGAAATAATAACCGCCAAATGCGTTAATGTTCAGACTTGTGGCATATGTTTCGTCGAAAATGTTACCCACATTCAGAAATGGGCGTAATGATGTGTTGCCACCAAGTTCAATTTTATCAGTTGTCCACCGTAAACTTGTTACAACATAACTATCGGTGAGGGCTGTATTTTCACTATCAGCTGGATATCGGTCGGTATATCGAGCGTCGATAGTGAATTGCTGAGATCCGGGGCTGAAGGTAAAAATAGCGCCACTTTGAAATGATGGCACACCGGGCAAATCGTTACCGTCGAGCTCTCCTCCATTGAAAACAGCTCTCATCACATTGGCCATAAGTTCAATAGAGTAGATTGGGTGGGTCGAAAAACTAAAAGAAGATTCAATTCCATAATGGTCGGTCTCACCCTCATTTCTGAAAAATGTTGGCCCATCCTGCTCTGTCTGAAAACTAACGAGTAAATTCTGAACCTTCATTCTATAGACCGTGACATCATATCTGGCGTTAATTTCAGATAAGGAACCACGAACGCCCGTTTCAAAACTTATGGCTCGTTCCGGATCTACATCCTGATTAAATCCATTTCCGCCGCCCGGACGATTTACCAGCTCTGTTGTCGTAGGTGATTCAAACGACGTGCTGAAATTTGCAAAAATCTGAGAGTTGTTAAAGCTGTAATTTAGTCCTAAACTAGGATTTACAGAGAAAAAATCACGCTCACCATCGATGTCGTTTCCAAGTTCATCTTCTGCCCTGAAGGTGATCCAGTCAGCCCGAATGCCACCACTTAACGTGAAATCATCTGTGAGCGGGACTGCAGAACGTAAAAAGAGTGCATTATTAAACACGGTTTCCGTTTGCTGAACACTCACCTGATCACCCCGTTCGCCATTTATGTTATTGGTTTCGAGGCGATCATCATTCTGAATTTTAATTTCAGCACCTGCATCAAGCTCAAAAGGAAGTGATTGGAATGAAAAGGTGCCTCTTGCTCCTCCTGCATACCGTTCGAGCCCTATAAAACCAAATGGCAAGGGGTTCTCGAGATCTCTGTAAGTACCATGCGTACTTAACTCCATCACGCCGGCATTAAAAGTATGCAGATATGAGAGTCCTAACATGGCCTGATCAAAACGCTTTCCTGCACTGGTATTTTGAAAATTACTTCGTGCTGTTTTAGGAGCATTCTCAAGTTGAGATTCAGTCAATGCACCGGGATGTTGAGCTTTTGGCATGGACGTGTAGTTTACGTTCAGAGTGATGCGGCTATTCTCTGATAAGCTTTGCTCTACACCCAAACTGCTTCTGAAAAGTTCAGCTGCACTGTAATTTCTGTAGCCTTCGGTTTCAAAATACGTTGTGTAACCGTAAATTCTTGACGAACTGCTTGAGTAGTTCCATTGCAGCTCTTGTTTTAGCGTTCCGAAGCTTCCGCCATATCCTCTATATTGCAAAAGCGGGGCATCAACCCTTGGAGTTGTTGACAGATACAAGACGCCACCACTGGAATTCCCCCAAAAAGTTGCTGACGGTCCTCTTAAAACTTCAATTCTTCGCACAGTAGCAGGGTCAATCATGCTCATAATTGTCTGCCCATCAGCCACGGTAAGTGGCAGGTCATCGAGCAGCACTTGAACGCCTCTGACACCAAAAGGTGATCTCCAGCCAAGCCCGCGAATCGACATTCTCTCTCCCAAAGCGTAATTCTCTCGATTACTGATTGTGATTCCGGGAATTGTGAATGTAAGATCGTCCATTGTCATTGCGGGGCGGGCTGCAATTTCTGCCGAATCCCGTAATCGGTAGCTCAACGCCATTGGTGCTGTTCCTATAGAAATAGGTGAATAAGCTGCCTCAATAAACACAGTTTCGAGTTCTGCTTTTAGCGAGTCGGGAATTGTTTGTGCATCAGAAGTTGACACCATCAAACACATAATTAGTGATGATGATATGAAAACAATTTTTAAAAACTTTCGTAGAGTATTGTACATTAAGGACAAGTTCTGTTTGTATTTAAATGAAATGGCGGTAGAAAGAAAGCTAACATACAAATGACCGGTGACATTCTTAAAATATGAGATCAGCTGAATCATTCCATAGATACTTTTTTTTACACGGCGAATGGATTCTGCTTGCTGGTGCCTTGCTGTCTATGACGTTAATCAATCCATACGAGCATACTCATACACTTTGCCTTTTTGAAAATTTAGGAATTACATTCTGCCCCGGAGAAGGATTTGGACGATCAGTTGCTCTGCTTGTGAGAGGAGAGTGGTCGGAGTCTTTTCAGATGCACCCACTTGGGATTCCGGGAGCGACAATTATTCTACATCGAATATACTCAATATTTAAACGTAACCAATCAATCAAATTATGATCATGAAGAAAGCTCTTAAACATTTCCCGGAACTCGAAGGCGATGAACTTCAGTATATATCGAACACAATTGACGGATTGTCAGATGATGAGCTTGAGCTGTTCAAATCCATTTATAAAGCCCGTAGAAAAGATCCGGTTGTATTCATGATTATGATTCTTCTCGGACTGGTGGGGATTGCAGGTGTTCATCGGTTTTTCATTGGTCAGATTGGAATCGGAATCCTCTATTTTCTGACGGGAGGATTATGTCTGATTGGTACCATTGTTGATTTGATCAATTATAAAAGCCTTAGCTTCGAATATAACCGGGAAATTGCAATTGACGCCATTAATCAGATAAGATAATTTATGAACCCTGACAGAGACACGTCGAAAGAATTAATGCGATCATACATCTCATCTGAAAGCCTCAGAAATCATTGTGAGATGGTAGCAAGAGCTATGGAGGGATATGCCAGGAAGCTTGAGAAGTCAGAGGAAACAGTCGATAAATGGTGGACGACTGGTCTGCTGCATGATCTTGACTGGGAAAAATATCCCGATGAGCACCCCGCAGAGGCAGTAAATAAAATTCTGCCGGACAATGGATATGATGGGGAGATAATTGGAGCAGTTGAAGCTCATGCACCTGACAGAACCGGAAGAGAACCAACGTCAGAAATTGAAAGATATCTGTTTGCGTGTGATGAAATCAGCGGTTTTATGAACGCTGTATCGCTGATGCGTCCAAATGGTTTTTCTGATATGAAGGTTAAGTCGGTCACAAAAAAACTGAAAGACAAAAAATTTGCCGAAAATGTCCCAAGGGATGACATAAAAAAAGGTGCCAAATTAATCGATTTAGAATTGCGGGATCATATTCAAAATCTTATTACGTTTTTTAAAGACGATTTTTGATACACCACATTTTAGTCATAGAAAGAATTTTAATCTAACCGGAACTGTTAATTGTAAAAAGTACCCTTTCAAGGTACTGCAATTTGTTTTCAGGCTATTTGTATTAAATAATGAATTATCCAAATTTCAGGGAGTCTCTGGCAGCTCTTTTGATTTTTCTTATCGGTTTCATGGTGGTATTCGGGATTCGATATTCCCGACTTTACAGCGATGATTCTATCAGCTCCAATAGCACTGTTGAAGTACTATTGCATAACCCCATTGGACTAGAGGAACTCTACACTACTCTCGACTCTCTTGAAGTTACCGTAGATTATGAAAACCTGAAGTGGGCAGGCAGGCTTATGGGCTGGCGATCTTTCAGGCCGGGCAGGTACGAAATACATTCAAACATTTCGTTTACCGAACTACTATCTAAAATGGGACGCGGTATTCAGGATCCAGGAAATGTTGTGGTACATAGTGGTATTGATATCTCTATGCTCAGTGACCGGCTTGCCGGACAATTGAAGGCTGATTCACTTTCGTTTGCAGAGCAATTCTCAGATAGTTCAGATCTTGCACTTGAACTCGGATTAAATGGAGAAAGGTTATTTTCAAGAATGTTGCCTAATACATATGAAATGTATTGGACAAGTTCTCCGGAAGCTGTAATCAGACGTATTTACAGAGAGTTTGAAGAACAAGTGATTGACCGTCTGTCTGAAGATATTGAACAAAGCCCATTCACTCTCAATGAAATTATAACGCTGGCATCAATTGTAGAGTGGGAGGCAAAAGATGCAAATGAAAAAGCCCGAATCAGCGGTCTTTATCAAAACCGGCTCGATCGAAATATGCGATTACAAGCGGATCCGACCGTGATTTATGCACTTGGAGAACGGCGCAGGCTATTGTACGATGACTATAGCTTTGAGCATCCTTATAACACCTACATGAATAGCGGTTTGCCGCCGGGGCCAATCACAAACCCTGATTTGAGATCAATTCGTGCTGTTCTCAATCCAGAGGAGCATGAATATTTATTTATGGTTGCTACGCCTGAAGGCAGTCACGACTTCAACGAGACATTTGAAGAACATAAGGAATCGAGTAAAAACTGGCGCAGCTGGATACAGGAACAGTATCGCATAAAGCGTGAATTGGAAAGGGAAGAAGCAATTAATCGATAATACGGCTTAATGATCGATGCAGTCAGGATAAGGATAAAGAAATACTTTCAGGTTTTACTCACTTCCATTAGCTGCACTTTCAACGTTCATTTGCTCAGCAGCCTGCGGTGTCAAAGGTCTGATATTGACGTGCTGATTAATTCGCTCTCCATTCATATTAATTCTGATCGCTGTACCGTTGTAAGGAGCACCTGATCGTAAAGAGTGGGTCAGATGTGCAGGGTTTCCAGCTTGCGACATACTGGTAAATAAGTAATTCCCTATGTCATATCCCAATTTTGAAAACTGATCGGGTTCGATTCCAAAACGGGTTTGGTAGTCTTCTTCAAATAACTGAACGGCTGACGTATCAGCTGTGCCTCCAAACGCCTGAGAGTAATAAATCTCGAAATTTCTTTCCTGCCATCCTGATAAATTCGCATTTTCCCACTCTTCAGAACCCATGATAATCATATCACTTCCAAGAACTTCTAAATCAGTCATTAAAAGATTCATAAGCGTGTTTGCAGCCTGACCTGTGAATGGCGCATAGATTCCTTCCGTGGGTATATAATTCAGGGAATCAATCTCAACAGAGTTGGTGGAAAACACTTTCGTAAAATCTGTAAGATCGTATCCCAGTGATGAAAAATCTTCCTCAATGTAGTACGATACAAATGCTCCCAGTCGTTCAGCTTCTTGTCTGAAACTGCGGGCTGAGGCGGTCCCCAAAGCATCAGTTGGTGTGATAACTGCTAGCGTATCAAGGTTGAGCTCCTGAACTGCATACTGTGCCATTTCCCGTCCGTGAACTTCAAATGTAGGATTCATTTGAAACGTATAGTTATAATCCAGGTTAATTTCATCCGAATTGGCTAGTGGAGCAATCATTGGTACACTATACTGTTCGGCTAACCCTGCCATTCGAGCAGCCGTTTCAGAGAATAAAGGCCCAATCACAGCATCAGAGAAGTCCTTCCAAACAGCTTCATGAAAAGATTTAGCAGTAGAATCCGGGTCCCGATAAGAGTTTCTGAAATTCAATGCTATTTTTTTATCGCTGAACCTGCTGTTGAAGTCTTCAGCAGCCAGGGTGATGCCATAAAACAGATTGCGCGGTACGATCATGTTTGACTCTGGGTCTTCATCAGCTGGCAGTATGACGCCAATATTGTAAACCATACCATCAGGTACTGCCAATGACTGTGGTTCCGAATTAAGGTTGACTGATCTGTTAGAACTGTTAAGTTCCGTAATAAGAGCCATTCGTTGATTTTTATCTGTCACTCGTTCCAGAAAAACGGATACAAGAGCTTCGTAATCCAGATTATTCACATATCGGCTGGCTGAGCTGACAACATCCTGCGCCACTTCCGTGTAATCGGTTAATTGAATAACCTCAAAACGTTGATCTAGCGTAAGAAACTGCAATAATTGTCTGTAAAATTGCTGAGCATCAATTTTTGCACGCCCACGTTCATCAGACGTTATCAACTCGTGGAGAAGGTCTATACTTTTCGTATAATTTTTCATACTGAAGTAAGAAAGACCAAGCGTAAATTCAGCTTCCTGACGAAAGGCTACTTCATCAGACAGTTCAATAGCCTGTTGTAGATATTGGTTTGCTATCAGATAATTTTGTTGATCGAAATGACTTTTACCGGCAAACAGAAGGGAGCGTTGATCGTTTAACGATGTGAAAATTTCAAGTGCTTCCTCATACTGTTGTTGTTCATACAATTCGAGACCATCTTCAAAAGATTGAGCATAAGAGGAAACAGACCAGAAAGATAGGGTCAGCGTGAGTAGTAAAAATCGATTCATGGAGATCATTTGAGTTCAGTAAAATGAATACCAACGAGGAGAATATGTTCCTAAAAAAATTTCTATGCCAACTATGATAAGAAAGCCTTCATTTATAAATAATAGGCCTTATCCATTTTTTAAAGAACTCAAACCTATTCCCACTCAATTGTTGACGGTGGTTTCGAGCTCACATCATATACCACACGATTGATTCCTTTCACTTCATTGATAATCTGATTACTAACGATAGAAAGGTAATCATAAGGTAGATGGGCCCAGTCTGCAGTCATACCATCGCGACTGGTTACGGCTCTCAATGCAATCGTAAACTCATATGTCCGCTCGTCGCCCATAACTCCTACAGATTGTATAGGTAAAAGAACGGCCAGGGCCTGCCACACCTCATCGTAAAGATCGTGCTCTCGCAAAGAATTAATGAATATTGCATCAGCTTCCCGTAAAAGAGCCAGCCGGTCTGGAGTAATGTCACCAATAATCCGAATTCCAAGCCCGGGACCCGGAAACGGGTGACGCCCGATAAAAGATTCAGGAATTCCAAGCTCACGTCCCACGTTTCTCACTTCATCTTTAAAAAGCTCTCTGACCGGTTCAATGAGCTTGAGGTTCATTTTTTCAGGTAATCCTCCAACATTATGGTGCGACTTGATGGTCGCTGACGGTCCTTTAAAAGAAACACTTTCAATCACATCAGGATAAAGCGTACCCTGAGCAAGAAACGTATATTTACCTTCGTCAAGAACTTCCCTGTCGAAAACATCAATAAATGTGGAACCGATAATTTTCCGCTTCTCTTCAGGGTCAACAATGCCTGAAAGATGATCAATAAACTCCTGTGAGGCGTCCACACCTTTAACAGGCAGGTTTAAATGCTCCCTGTAGGTGCTAAGCACTGTATTGTATTCATTCTTGCGAAGGAGGCCGTTATCAACGAAAATGCACTGTAACTGATTACCAATTGCTTTGTGAAGCAGGGTAGCAACAACTGTAGAATCTACTCCACCTGAGAGTGCACAAAGAACATTTTTGTCACCAACCTGTTTTCGTATATCATTTATTTGAGTATCAATAAAAGAAGCGGCTGTCCAGGTGCGGGAACTTCCGCAAATATCATCAACAAAATTCTTAAAAATAGTTTTCCCTTCATCCGTATGAACGACCTCCGGGTGAAACTGCACGCCAAAAATATCTTTCTTGTTGTGGCGGACGGCGGCTACAGGTGCATTGGATGTATGGGCAATAGGGTGGTAAGTATCGGGTAGATCGATAATATGATCACCGTGGCTCATCCATACAGTGGATTGCTCTTCCAAATTTTTAAGAAGGTCAGAATCATCGTCTATGATAAGCGTTGCCCTGCCAAATTCACGCTTCTCAGCCTTTTCAACTGCTCCCGGATGAATTGCGTGGGCGAGTGACTGCAGGCCGTAACAAATGCCAAGTACAGGAACATCAATATCCAGATAATGCAAGTTCAGTTCGGGGGCATCGTCATCATAAACGCTGCTGGGACCACCCGATAATATTATTCCCCTGGGAGGATGATCTTTAAAGGTATCGGGATTGGTATTGAATGGATGTATTTCACAATACACATTTAATTCACGTACGCGCCGTGCAATGAGTTGCGTGTATTGAGACCCAAAATCGAGGATTAATATCCAGTCTCCTGTATGTAAATTCATTAGGTCAGATTATCCGTCATTAATCGATTACATCCTTGTAATCTTCGGCAGATAAGAGCTCTTCAATCTGCGACTTATCGGAAACTTTAATCTTAACCATCCAACCTTTCTCATAGGGATCATTATTGACAAGTTCGGGATCGTCTTCCAGTTCTTCATTATTCTCGACGATTTCACCAGCAACAGGAGCAAACAGTTCAGAAACGGTTTTTACAGCTTCTACAGTGCCAAATACGTCATCTGTGTCAAACTCAAAGCCTTCAGGTTCAAGTTCTACAAAAACAATATCTCCAAGTTCGCTCTGTGCAAAATCGGTTATTCCGACAGTAACGGTTCCATCACCGTTATCACGAACCCATTCGTGTTCCTGTGTATATTTTAGGTCTGTTGGTATGTTCATGATTCTCCGTAAATATTACTTGTCGGGGTTAAATTTGAAAGAATTTTCAAGATATTTCGTATTGAATTCACCTGTCTGAAAACCTTCATCATCCATTAACTGCAGATGATATGGTATCGTAGTTTTGATGCCTTCAACAATAAATTCCTGAAGCGCACGCCGCATTCGTTTTATGGCTTCATCACGTGTTGGGGCACTAACGATGAGTTTAGCGATCATTGAATCGTAGTGTGGCGGTATTTTATAACCTGCATAGGCATGTGTGTCGACCCTTGTGCTATGCCCCCCGGGGATATTGAATGCAGTTGCTACGCCAGCCGTAGGACGGAAATTGTGAGCGGGATCCTCAGCGTTGATTCGGCATTCAATAGAGTGCCCTCTTATCTTGAGGGGAGACGTATCAATTTTTTCACCGGCAGCTACTCTGATTTGTTCTTTTACAAGATCTACATACGTTACTTCTTCGGTTACAGGGTGCTCAACCTGAATCCGGGTATTCATTTCCATGAAATAGAAGTTGTGATCATTGTCCACCAAAAACTCTATGGTTCCGGCACCTTCATAATTTATGGCTTTACCGGCCTTAACCGCGGCATTTCCCATTCTTTCACGCAATTCGGGAGTAGCTACGGGCGAAGGAGCCTCTTCAAGCATTTTTTGATGGCGCCGCTGAAGAGAGCACTCGCGTTCTCCAAGATGAATAATATTCCCATGTTGATCACCTAGAATTTGAATTTCTATATGACGTGGATCTGCAACAAACTTCTCAATATAAACGTCTGGATTATTGAATACAGTAGATGCTTCATTACGGCATGTATCAAAGGCCTGCTTTAATTTTTCTTCACTGTCAACAACTCTCATTCCGCGGCCGCCACCTCCGGCACTGGCTTTGATCATCAATGGGTAGCCGGTCTCTTTTGCTACTTTTTTTGCATCCTCATAGGTAGATACGATACCATCTGAACCTGGGACAACAGGAACACCGCTGGCTATCATTGTAGCTTTGGCAGTTGCCTTATCACCCATTGTGGAGATCATTTCAGCAGAGGGACCAATGAATTTTAATTCATGCTCCGCACAAATACGACTAAACTCTGCATTTTCGGATAAAAATCCATAGCCGGGATGAATGGCCTCTGCATTTGTAATTTCAGCAGCTGCGAGAATAGATGGAATTTTCAGGTAACTCTCCTTACTAGAAGGAGGGCCGATACATACTGCCTCGTCCGCAAATTTTACATGAAGTGAATCCTGGTCGGCTGTTGAGTACACAGCTACCGTTTTGATCCCCATCTCTTTACAGGTTCGAATGATCCGAAGAGCAATCTCTCCTCTGTTTGCAACCAATATTTTATTAAACATGGGCAGGATTAAGATTTTTTGATGATAAAGAGCGGTTGATCAAATTCTACAGGCTGACCGTCATCAACAATTATTTTTTCTACAGTACCTGAAAATTCAGCGTCTATTTCATTCATAATTTTCATTGCTTCAATGATACAAAGCGTATCACCTGCGCTTACCTTATCTCCAACTTTTATAAAGGCGTCAGAGTCAGGAGAAGGAGCTTCATAAAATGTACCAACGATCGGGGATTTTACTACCTCACCATCTGGCTGAGAGCTACTTTCTGTTTTAGCAGACGCTTCTGTTTGTGCAGCTGACTGTTGAGCAGGTTGTGCCTGTGCCTGTGGAGATACCTGTTGTTGTGCAGGCATCGAGTATTGCAGATTTGCTGCAGGCAGTTCCGATTGTTTCTTTACTTTTATTTTAAAATCGCCTTCTTCAATTGACACTTCGTTAACGTCACTTTTTGAAATCAGGTCAAGAAGGTTTTTTACTAGTTTTAAGTCCATAGTCGTAATCGGTTATTTTTATTTAGCTCGTTCGAGATATTCTCCGGTTCGGGTATCAACCTTAATTTTTTCACCCTGTTCAATAAATAAAGGTACTTGTACAACAGCCCCGCCGGATATAGTAGCAGGTTTGCTTCCACCTTGTGCAGTATCACCTTTTAAGCCGGGATCTGTTTGAACAACTTCCGCTTCAATCTGATCAGGTGGTTCGGCATAAAGAATGGTATCGTTTTCAACATCTATGACCAGTGTACAAATCATGCCATCAGAGATGTATTTTTCTTTTTTAACACGTGCAGCCTCAAGGGGGACCTGCTCGTAAGTTTCCTGATGCATAAAGAAGTACATATTACCATCAAGGTAAAGAAACTGATAGGGGTGAGATTCAATCCTGACAGACTCCATACTCTCGCCTGACCGGAAGGTCTTTTCGATATTTTTTTCATTTAAAACACCTTTAAGCTTGGTGCGCACAAACGCAGGCCCTTTACCGGGTTTCACATGCTGAAATTCAACAATCGTATAAATCTCGTCACCTAGTATAATGTTGAGGCCGTTTCGAAAATCAGAAGTACTAACTTTTGCCATGTAATCACATATTATAAATTTTGATCAAAAATACTGCAGATGGTCGTTGATAACAAACCGTGTTTCCGTGAAGGGTGTTTAACCCCCAAAGAAATTATTATAAATAGTCTGAATCAAAATGATCAGGATAATCAACGGGCATATGTACTTCACTGAAACTGACCATGCTTTTGCAAAAAAGGTATCTTTTACGGTTTCATATCCATGTTTCAATTCATCGAGGGCATTCTCTGTCTTCCAGACATAACCAAGGAAAATACAGATCAGCAAGCCACCAAGGGGCAGCCCGATAACACTGAAGGTAAAGTCAATCGTGTCTATCAGAGCCGTGTTGAATGAAATGATTAATGATATTGCCAGAATACCAAGGCCCACATACAGTGCAGCATGTTTCCGTGCCACTTTGTGTTCGTCAATTACATAAGAAACAGGCACTTCAAGCAGGGAAATAGTAGATGTGAGAGCCGCAATACTCAATAATGAAAAGAAGAGGACACCAAAAATGAGTCCTGTGAGGCCTCCCATTTGGGCAAACAATTCTGGAAGAAGCTGAAATATAAGCGCTGGTCCTGCGAGGAAGTTACCATCCGCATCAAATATTTGAACACCTTCAGCCTGGGCCATGTAGATCGTTGGAAGAATCAAAAGCCCCGCAAGAAATGCAATTCCTACGTCAGCGAGCGTAACAAAACCTGCCGCTTCAGCAATATTCTCCTTTTTACTGAGGTAAGAACCATAAGTAATGATAGCCCCCATACCCAATGAGAGGGAGAAGAATGCCTGACCCATTGCCGCCAGAATCAAATCCATATCTATCATTGAAAAGTCGGGGTAGAGGTAAATTTCCAGGCCTTCCCGGGCGCCAGGCTGAAACATTACATAAACCGTCATTATAACCAGGATTATCAGAAGAAGAGGCATCATCAATTTTGTGGCTCTTTCAATACCGTTACTGATACCACCTCTTATAATTCCAATTGTACATGCCATAAAAAGTATGGCAAACACAGCATTGACGTATCCATTTTGAAAATCGGCAAGATAATTGGCTGTATCCTGCATTCCCAGGTGCACAAATATTTCAACAAAGACATGACTGAACGTCCAGCCGGCGATGACCGTGTAAAAAGACAAAATCATCACACCACAAAGAACACCCCAAATACCTACCAGCGGAAAAAACTTATTAGTACTGAGCGAGCGGAATGCACCTACTGGGTTTTTCTTTGAACTGCGTCCTATAGACATTTCGGCAATCATTACAGGAAATCCGATCAAAAAACAGCAAGCAAGATAGATAAGCAGAAAAGCAGCGCCGCCATTGGAAGCGGCTTCAGTTGGGAATCTCCAAATATTACCAAGTCCAACAGCTGATCCTGCAGCTGCAAGAATAAAGCCTAATTTTGAATCCCAATTTCCGCGTGATGTTGTGGATATATCAGCCAATGGTCCTCCGAATATATGTAGTTAAAAAGTCTGAAAATTACTGATTAGTGCCGAAATTTTCTGAGTATAGCTCCGCTTTTTGCTGGCACATCAATAATACCGCTTAAGATATCAAATGCCTGCGAGGATGCAATCTGTTTATTTGCGATAAGTTCCCAGGAACCCTGTGGCAGGTGCTGGGAGATTGTATCTGACCAATTGGCGTTAAGGATAACGTAATAATCATATAAATCTCCAGACGATTTTCCTCTGACGTAAAAGCTTAGCAACAGCGGGTTATCAAAATGATCGAAGATTATCTCATCGGGTTTCGCCTTGCGGAGTGCAGGAGATGTTAGCCTGACGTTTATTAAACCGCGGTAGTAGTTAAAGAGATCTTTATTTAAGTCAAGAACATTAAAATCAAGCCAGTTGGTAGCATTGTCTTTTTGATAGCTATTATGATCAATTTTACCAACATCGGGATCTTTCGCATCTGTTTCAGCAATTATTTTCGCCCGGCCAAATTCCTGACCTGCGTGAATCATCGTTATACCCTGCGAAACAAAAAGTGTAAGAGCAGCAAGCTTAGCATGATCCTTTTGTCTATCACTGAGTTTATTAAACTCAAGCGGATTTTCGATGACATCGTCGTGAAGTTCCGGTTTCAGGCCAATTCGAATGAAATCGGCAAGAGTATACCCATCGTGACTTTCCAGGTAGTTGACGCTATGAGCTGAGGTGTCGAATAAACCGCCATCACCCTCTTTAAGAGTGCCGCGTATGATATTTTCAAGTCGGCCCCTGCTGGTTTCATGCTGCCACTCAGAAAAGATAAATCCTTTATCATGCAGAGGATCTGAACCCTTGATACTATTTCGAATTCTGTCGTTCCAGGACGCCCAGTCGTAATCTGAAAATTGTGCCGGAGCGTAGTGGCCGCCCCATGGTTCTGCAATTAATACTATCCTGGGGTCTATGTTGTGAAGCGTTTTACGAATAGCTCCCCAAGTTTGCATATCGAGCAGAGCTGCCAAATCAAACCGGAACCCGTCAACATGGTATTCTTCAACCCAATGGACAAGCGAATCGAGAATGAGCTGTCTTGCGACCGTTTCCTCGGATTTATATTCATTTCCGGTGCCGCTCCGGTTCATTAACTTGCCTTTTTCGTTATATCGAAGATATGTGTGCGGGCAGAGGTGGGTAAGTGGGTTTAAGTCAAAGAGTGACGTATGATTATAAACGACATCCATCAATACAGTGATGCCGTGTTTATGAAGCTCTTTCACCATGGTTTTAAACTCTGAAACAGCTGCAGTAGTATAACCCCGAATTTTGCCGGAGCTATCGGATGCAAAAGAGTTCTCAGGTGCAAAAAAGAAAGAGGTCATATAGCCCCAATAATTCTCTGCATAGGGGTTCCATGAGTTGAAAAATCCTTCTTTCGTTTCTTCACCATACTGAGGCTCTATACGTGCAAATTTCTGAAGAGGAAGAAACTCTACACAATTTACGCCCAGCTTTTTAAGGTGTGCAATACCGCCTTTTTGATTCAGATCAACGAATTTGTGAAAAAATCCTTTACCTGTTGCACCACTGCTGGGATGGGCTGTGCAATCTTTCAGGTGCGTTTCGTAAATAACGAGGTCGCGCGGGTCGTCAGGATATTGATGCTGATCTTCCTCCCAGTCAAATGAGTTATCAAAAATATAGGTTTTAGCTCGTTGATCGTACGAATCATTTACCGTTACATGCCGGCTGTAAGGATCCGCAAAGAGTTCGCCACGGTAGGGATTGGTCTTCTCTAATTGTTTGGGGTGCTTCACATGATACCCGTACCATTTCCCCGTAAGATCGTCATTGACCGACAGGTGCCAGTACCCGTCATCGTCTGTTTCCATAGTGTAGCGTTTACCTTCAGACTCACTGTAATCCTCAAAGACTTCACATGCTACAGACGTCGCATCTTTGCAGTAAAAACAGAATTCTGTGCCCAATTCTCCAACGGTTACCCCAGGAGAGTTCTTAATTTGTTCTACTTCCATAATTAACTGATAGCATCATGTAATTGGACTGCCGGGTTCAGCTTCCGTTTCAACAAAATGTAACGTACCCTCTGAATCTTCTCCCATCAGGATCATACCATTACTTTCGATCCCCATCATTTTTTTAGGAGCGAGATTTGCAACTACACATACAGATTTGCCAACGATATCTTCAGGCGAAAAATATTCCGCGATACCTGAAAGTATTGTTCGCTGTTCAAAGCCAAGGTCAACGTTAATTTTAATAAGCTTTTTTGATTTTTTGATCTTTTCGGCTTTTAAAATTTTACCTGCTCTTAAGTCAAGAGACATAAAATCATCAAATGTGGTCGTGTCTTTTAATTTCGGAAATTCAGACTCTTCTTCAGCTGTTATACCAGACTTGTCTTTTAATTTTTGGACCTGGTTTTCCACTATATCGTCTTCAATCTTGTCGAACAGGATGTCCTGTTTATCTATCAGGTGTCCTGCAGGAACCAGGTGATCGTCGATTTGGTCCCAATGTGTTTGATGGGGAATACCAAGCTGTTCACGCAATAAGTTCATTTTTTTCGGCATTACCGGGTGAAATAGCAAGCTCAATGCACCACAAATTTGTGTACACACATACAGCGTATTTTTACACCTCTGTGGAGCTTCATTTCGCGTTTTCCATGGTTCGGTTTCTGTGAAATAACGGTTCCCGGCTCTGGCCAGATTCATTGTTTCAGCAATAGCTTCCCTGAACCGGAAACTGTCATATGATTCCTGAATCAATTTCTTTTGCTCGGTGATAAACCTCAGAGCAGCTTTATCTGTTTCGTCCAAATTTTCAGGAGTGGGAACTTCTCCATTAAAAAAACGCTGAGTGAAGCTTGTTGTACGGTAAACGAAATTTCCGAGAATATCAGCTAACTCACTATTGACTCGTGCCTGGAAATCCTTCCAGGAAAAGTCAGAATCTTTGGTTTCAGGCAGCGTCGTACCCAGAACATATCGCAAAAGGTCGGGGTCAAATTCATCAAGATATTCATCAAGCCATACAGCCCATCCTTTAGAAGTGGATAGTTTTCTTCCTTCCAGATTCAAAAACTCGTTGGCCGGTACATTTTCGGGCAGCACATATCCGCCATACTGTTTTAGTATGGCCGGAAACATAATGCAGTGGAAAACAATATTATCTTTGCCGATAAAATGAATTAATCGTGTGTCCTCATCCTTCCAGTAGGTTTTCCAGAGGTCAGGCTCACCTTTCTCTTGAGCCCATTCTTTAGTAGCCGAGATGTAACCAATAGGAGCGTCAAACCATACATAAAGAACCTTACCCTGAGCCTCGGGCAGAGGCACGGGCACTCCCCATGATAAATCTCTTGTTACTGCCCTGTCATTCAAGCCGGAATTCAGCCAGCTTTTACACTGTCCTGTCACGCTGGCTTTCCAATTATTACGTGATTCAATCCATCCTTCAAGCCAATCCTGGAAATCGCCGAGAGGTAAATACCAGTGTTCGGTTTTCTTTGTGATTGGCTTATTTCCTGTAATTGAACTTACAGGATTGATAAGCTCGGTGGGGGATAGTGAAGAACCACACTTTTCACATTGATCTCCATAGGCTTCTTCGTAACCGCATACCGGACAAGTTCCTTTTACATAGCGATCTGGCAAAAACATGTCTGCATCTTCATCGTAAAGTTGCTCTTCTGTTTTTTTCTTGAAAACTCCCTGGTCATTTAGTGCTTTAAAAAACTCCTGAGATGTTTCACGATGCGTTTTTGATGATGTTCGTCCGTAGTAATCAAAGTCGATACCAAAGCGCTGAAATGAGGCTTTATTCTGTGAGTGAAATTTGTCTACCACCTGTTGTGGTGTGATGCCTTCTTTTTCAGCAGCGATCGTGATTGGAACACCGTGCTCGTCAGATCCGCAAATATGTAGAACGTCTTCGTTTTTGAGCCTTAGGTATCTTGTATATATATCAGCTGGAAGATATGCTCCGGCAAGATGCCCCAGATGTATCGGCCCGTTTGCATAAGGAAGGGCAGAAGTAATAAGTGTGCGTTTAGCCATAAATAAATTGTCTTTCTTTTGGGCGCCGAAAATAACGTCTATGTATCAAATTTACCAATTTACAGATAAAAGATTCGTATTAACTTGGAGCTTGATATTTAATCAAAAAAGCGTAAAGTGCAACGCCGCACGCTACTGACACATTAAGTGAATGCTTCATTCCAAACTGAGGAATCTCTACTGCACAATCTAAATGAGAGATTAAATCAGAGTCGATACCAGTGACCTCATTACCGAGCATCAGGCATATTTTCTGTTTATTTGGGACGAAATCGGACAATAAATCACTATTGTGGGTTTGTTCAAGACCAATTACTTGATAACCTGAGTTTTTTAAAGTTTCAATTTCCCCGAACGGATTGTCAATCGCCTTCCATGAAACATGCTCTTCCGCTCCTATAGCAGTTTTAGTGATTTCAGGTCTTGGAGGTTGGGGCGTATAACCTGAGATATATATTTCTTTTATTCCAAAAGCATCTGCATTTCTGAATGCTGCTCCTACATTATGCAGACTCCTGACATTGTGGAGCCATAAAATAAAATGATTCCTGAGAGGAGATTCCCTGGATTGATTTGCTTCTAATATTTGTCTTGTCGAACGTTTTTTCAAATATATTGTATTCAGTTAGTTAATCTTTCACATGAATATACGAAGCTGATATGCCCTCACCATTTAAAATCTCTAATGAAGTGAATGATGTGTGATTAAAATTTTGGTTGGTAAACAGCGCTGAACATCCTATTTTTTAGGTCTGTAAAAAAAATAGAAAACATTGTACAAAGCAGTTAGTGAAACTGCTTTTTTGTTTTTAAAAAGTAAAGACCAGATTAAAGAATCAACAGACGTATGAAAAAGAACTATCTATCTAAGGAAGGCTATGAAAAGCTTGACAAGGAGCTGAGAGACTTGAAAACTCGTGGCAGAAAAGAAATTGCCAACGAGATTGCAGAGGCAAGAGCCAAAGGCGACCTCAGTGAAAATGCTGAATATGATGCTGCAAAAGAAGCTCAGGGCCATCTTGAGACAAGAATTGCGGAGCTTGAAAATACGCTCGCAACATCAAGCATTATAGATGAAAGAAATATTGATGATACAAAAGCCTACCTGCTGTCAACGGTTACGATTTTGAACCATAAGACCGATAAAGAGATGAAATATACTCTCGTCTCCAAAGATGAAGCTGATTTTAAAGAGCGAAAAATTTCAGTGGATTCTCCAATTGGCCAGGGAATTCTGGGCAAAGAAGTAGGAGATGTTGTGGAAGTTGACGTGCCCGCCGGTCAGCTAAAACTAGAAATTTTAAAAATTGAGCGACTAGGATCATGAAAATTGCAGTAATCGGAACAGGATATGTTGGACTTGTAAGCGGAACTTGCTTTGCCGACAGTGGAAATGATGTTATATGTGTAGACATTGATGCTGAGAAAGTTGAGCAAATGCGCAATGGCGTAGTGCCCATTTACGAACCGGGACTAAACAGAGTGTTTGACCGGGCTATACGTGAGAAGCGACTGAGTTTTACGACCGATCTTGAAGAAGCATTTAAAACAGCCGAGGCTGTGTTTCTTTGTTTGCCAACTCCTCCGGGAGCAGACGGACAAGCTGATTTAAGCTTTGTACTGGACGTAGCAGATAAGCTGGGAGACCTGTTTAATAAATATCCGGACTACCGTGTGGTAGTTAACAAAAGCACCGTTCCAGTGGGTACAGCTGATAAGGTGAGTGAGAAAATCTCATCTAAAACAGATGCGGAATTTGATGTTGTATCAAATCCTGAATTTCTGAGGGAAGGTGCAGCCGTTGAAGATTTTATGAAACCGGAGAGGGTAGTTGTGGGAGCAGGAAGTAAGCGTGCAGCGGATCTCATGACCCGCCTTTACGAGCCGTTTGTGAGAAGTGGCAATCCTATCATCATCATGGATGAGAGAAGTTCAGAGCTCACCAAATATGCTGCAAATGCGATGCTGGCAACGAAAATTACGTTTATGAATGAGATTGCCAACATTTGTGAAAAAGTAGGAGCCGATGTTGACAACGTTCGGCGTGGAATCGGAACTGATTCACGAATAGGTAAAAGATTTTTATTTGCCGGAATAGGCTACGGGGGAAGCTGCTTCCCGAAAGATGTCCAGGCCATTCATTACACCGCTGCCAGGAACGACTACGATTTCAAGATTCTTGACTCTGTTATGAAGGTCAATGGAAGGCAAAAACTTTCTATCGTCGATAAGGTTAAGTCTTATTACGGAGATTCTCTGAAGGGAAAAACGATTGGTATCTGGGGACTTAGTTTCAAACCTGAAACTGATGATATACGCGAAGCACCATCATTATACATTACAGAGGCTTTGGCCAAAGAAGGTGTGAAAATGAAAGCATATGACCCTGAAGCAATTGAAACGTTTAAAGTTGCATCATCAGAGGATACTTTGAAAATGATTGATTTTAAGAAAGATCGGGATAGTGTTCTCGACGGAATCGACGCCCTTATCATCTGCACTGAATGGAATGAGTTTCGTCGTCCTGATTTTGAAAACTTTAAAAATCAGATGAAGGCCCCCGTGATATTTGATGGTCGAAATCTTTACAGTCTCGAAAGAGCTGAGGAAGCCGGTCTGACTTATTTCAGCGTGGGTCGAAGAACAATTGGCGCATAAACCCGAAAGAGTGCAATTACCCTAATTCAATCTCTATGACAAATTCGAAAAAGAAAGTGTTGATAACAGGCGGGTGTGGATTTCTGGGATCTCATCTTTGTGACCGTTACCTGAAAGAAGGATTTCGTGTGGTTTGTATGGATAATCTCATCACAGGATCTCTGGAAAATATTGCTCATTTAATGGGTAATGAAGATTTTGAATTCATCAAGCACGACGTAACTAACTATATTTACGTTCCCGGCAAGCTGGACCTTGTTCTTCATTTTGCGTCTCCTGCATCGCCAATTGATTATCTGGAGATGCCAATTCAAACACTAAAAGTTGGATCGCTCGGAACGCATAAGGCACTTGGCCTGGCAAAGGAGAAAAATGCACGATTCCTTCTTGCATCTACCAGTGAAGTATACGGAGATCCACAGATCCATCCACAGAATGAAGAGTATTGGGGGAATGTAAATCCGATTGGTTTACGTGGTGTATATGATGAGGCAAAGCGTTTTGCTGAGGCGATGACGATGGGTTACCACAGATATCACGATCTTGAAACGCGGATTGTAAGAATATTTAACACTTACGGCACCCGCATGAGACTCCGGGATGGCCGCGCTTTGCCAACGTTTATGCGCCAGGCTTTAAAAGGAAATCCGATAACTGTTTTCGGGGATGGGTCGCAGACCCGGTCATTTACGTATGTGGATGATTTGGTTGATGGCATCTACCGTCTTTCCCAGTCTGATGAAACAGAGCCTGTTAACATTGGTAACCCTCAGGAAGTTACCATTCTTGAATTTGCCAAAGAAATTATTGAACTGACCGGTAGCAAAAGTGAAATTATTCACGAAGAATTGCCGGAAGATGATCCAAAAGTTCGCCAGCCTGACATATCAAAAGCAAAACGTATACTTGACTGGGAACCGAGGGTAAATCGTAAAGAAGGACTGCAAAAAACACTCGAGTACTTTAAAAAAGAAGTTAAGCGTACTGATGGATGAGAAGAAACTCATTGATCTTTATCCGTACAGGATCATAAACGGGAAGGTTTCATTTTTGCTTTTCAAACGGGCAAAAGGAAAGTTGTACGAAGATCAGTGGCGAATGGTAGGCGGTAAAGTTCAAAAACAGGAAACGTATTGGCAGGCCGCACTCAGAGAGCTGAAAGAAGAAACGAACCTGAAACCGATAACCTTCTGGACTATTCCAAGCATAAATCAGTTTTATGAATATTCGACAGATAAAATCTTGAATATTCCTGCATTTGCTGCTGAACTGAATGCAGAGGACTCCATAAAACTTGATGCCGAGCACTCAGACTTTATTTGGATACCATCCAAGGAAGCTTCAGCTTATATTCAATGGCCGGAACAAATTCGCTTGATTCAGCTTACAAACAGACTTATCACATCAAACAAAATACTGGACGATTGGCTCGTACCTATTCCATCATCATAGTTTGTGTTGCCATAATTTTGAGCCTGACTACTTTAGCGTCTGCTCAATCTTCTAAATCTTATGAATTTATACCAGCCCCTGATGTGTGGTATAATGACGTGGACGGCATTCGACTGGGCATCCGTCTGAAAGGACAAGTTCCCGGTACCTTCGAAGATGGTCCGCATCGGCTGAATGCTGGTGTTTGGCTCGGAACATGGTTTCCTGATTTACCTGTTTCTTATTACTTAAACTTTACCGAACCCATTCCCAGGTGGTCAGATTTTGGAAGTGAAGCAAACATTCAGTTAATCTCATCTATCAGAACCGGTTATACACAACAGGGGTTAAGCTTTAACAAACGATGGCAGCGGGGATTTGATGAGCGTCGATACCGGGAGCTAAGCTTTTTGAATACCTATGAGAAAAGGTTTGACGATGAATACACTGCATTCCCTTTGTTATGGACTGATGAAGATAAGTTCCTGAGTTCGTTAACAGCAAATTTACAAGACGAGAATGGATTGGGATTTTACACGCTGTCTGTTAATGGTTCCGTTCAGTATTTAAATCAAAATTATGCCTTTGGTTCACTGACAGCAGTTCAACGTATTCCTTTCAACGAGAACTGGGGACTTAAATTTAGAGGATTTGCAGGCACATCTACAGATCAAACAGCTCCTGAATATCTCTTTGCCAGAAGTACTGGCCAGGCCATCGAAACGTTGTCAAACGGAGTTACACGCGCTAAAGGCACCATTCCACAGCCCTGGATTGAAGGCGGGAATTTTCATGTGGCAGGCGGTGCTAATCTTAGAGGATACACAAGCCAGGATATCGCATCGTTTGCTGATGATTCATGTTCCGATTGCACACAGCAGGAATTATTAAATCTGCAACCCAAACTGTATAGTTCAATTGCAGCAGTTAATACTGAATTTGATTATCCGAATCCAATAAAGACATTATTTAGCCGCATTCCTTACGTTGCAGACTTCATTGCATTACGTTCATATCTTTTCTTTGATGCTGGAACTGTACCTGGATCAAGCAATTCAACAAACTCATGGATTGCTGATGGTGGTGCAGGCTTCGCTCTCTCATTGAATATTCCTGATTACCTGGGGAAACCACGTGGATTTGTACTTAGATACGATATCCCGTTTTGGCTTTCAGACCCAGACTCCGGAGATTCGTTTAAATTCAGAAGTTTAATCGGTTTTGGTGCCGTCTTATCATTCTAATGAAGAAGTCAATGGTTTCTGTCCGTCAGTTATTTTTGGGCATATTACTCTTAGCATTTGCAGGATGTACTACCAGTAAATGGACTGTTGTAGATGAACATGCTGTAGACAGCAATGAAGAACCGGAGATTGTTCAAAATTCAATTCAGTTAGTACCGGAAAAAAAGCCAACTCTCGAGTCTCCGGTTTTAAGGCTGGTATCTTATAATATTGTTCAGCGCGAATTTGCTGAACGAGTGCAGGTGCAGCGAACCGTACAAGAGTATAAACCAAAATGGGGTTTCGCGCTGCTCACACTTACGGGTGCAGCAATTTCTGTAATAGCGGCGAATTCTGATTATTTGCTTCCTTCTGCAAACACGAGCCAGCGAATAGCTTTGAATGCGACCGGAGCAATACTAACTGTTCTTGCAGCCACCAATCTGGAAGAAAAGGGAGAGCCTATATTAACAGATGAGATTCGTTATTTAAGACAAACTGGTTTTGATGTACAGACTGATACACTACAAATCGACAGTTTCAGTAGCGAACCCGCTTCCATAGCAGTGTATAATGGAGAAAATGTTCTGTTGAACGAACAGACCATCTCGACCGAAAGCGGATTTATTGAAATCAATCTTGGAGCCCTTACCTCTGAAATTTCGCACCAGCTAGACAGTACATCCAACATTGAGGTTCGTGTCAGTTTTAATGATTCTGTAAACACATACAGTTTTCCGGTCACTGATTTTCTCGAACCATATTTTGTCATTCAGGAACAGATAGCCGAAATACGAAATACAGCAGTAATATCTAGAGATAACATAATAGAAGAAATTGGCGAAGGCAGTGCCCTTAAACTTGTTAATGAGGTTTCTGATGTTTGGAATGAAGTTCTTTTCAACGACCTGAATGCATTTATACAACGAGAAGATGGACGCGTTGAGTGGCGTTCAACAGCTGAAGATGGTCCAGCTATACTATTTGAAGTTGCTGATATTCCATTTGGAGAAATTGACGTGGAATCATCTGTGCCTGTACTTAAACCCAGAAACCCTGCGGACAGGGCGATTATACTGAGCGGTAATGATGGTAATCAGGCTGGATCAAATCAATTTAGCGATCGGGACGAGCAGCTTTTTATGCATTACATGATGTCGGCATTGAGTATGGGCAGCAGCCAGATCAGAACTCTTGAAAGTGCTGATTTATTAAGCTGGACTAAAGAATTGAAGCAGTGTGAAGAGATGAACGGCGGGTCATTTCATATTTATCTGACCGGTTATGCAAGATCTTACTCTTCAGATTCCGGATCTGAAATCCTGGAACTTTTCCACGTTGATGAAAGTGGAACTGTTGACAGTTTGCCACTCATGAATTTGTTTGATCAGCTTGCTGAATGCAATGCTGAAAAAATGTTCGTATATGTTGATCTGGAGTATGTAGAAGAGGTTGAAAACGGTCAGATAATATCGTTTATGAATTCAAATGGCGGAAAGCAGCAAAGACTGGCAAATCGGCTCCTTAGAGATTTCGCAAATGCATATGTTTTATTCGGAAACAGAATCGGTCAAAGTTCATCTGAATATAGCGGATCACCTGAAGATGATAAACGTCATCATATCTTTCCGTATTACTGGGCAGAAGCAATCCAGGAGCGAAAAACACAGATGTCAGAATTGTTAAGACACCTGGAAAATAATGTAGACTATACATCACGTCGACTCCATGACAAACCTCAGGAAGTTCAGGGGTTTGGTAAATTAATGCTCGATATAGCTAAGTAATGACAGGATGGATATTCATTGTACTTAGTTCTGCTTGTTCAGTACTCATTGCTCATTTTTTAAAAGTCACAGAGTTTAAAAAGTTGAGTACGGTAAAAGTTCTGACAGTCAACTATGTCATAGCTTCAGCAGTTGCTTTTTTTTCTCCTGTGGGCGCTGCTGAATTTGATTTTAATTTTGAAGCAGCTTTACCGGCAATTGTATTTGCCGTTATTGTCGGGTTTATATTTATTGCCAATTTCTTCATTTATAGCAAGTCGGTTAGTAAGAACGGAGTTGGAATCAGCGTCTCAGCCATGCGAATGTCCTTAATGATTCCAGTTTTGCTATCTACGATTTGGTATATGGAAATGATGAGTGTGAGTCAGTGGGTCGGTTTTTTTACAGTCATTATTGCTCTTTTCCTGTTACTGCCGAATAAGAGACGTATGCTGCGAGAACCAAAAAGTGCGGCATGGCTGCTCATTTTATTGTTTCTTGGTACCGGACTCGGAGATGGGTCACTTAAAATTTTTGAAGCAGACTTCAGCTCTTATCTTACAAAAGAGCAATTTATGGGTACAGTGTTTCTCAGTGCAACTGTCGTCGGTTTTGTAGCTGTGATTATTAAAAGAGATCTTAAATTTTCAGTTCAGGAGGTCGGAATGGGAATTCTTGTGGGTATACCAAACTTATACTCCGCAATTTTCCTTATAAAAGCTCTTGAAATACTTAACGGTGCTGTTGTTTACAGTGTCGTAAATATCTTAACTGTATTAGGGGCCACTGTGTTAGGCTTAATACGCTGGGGCGATATTGTTACTCCCGCTCAGTGGGCCGGAATTGTCGCAACTTTACTTTCAATCTTACTACTGATGTAATGAAAACATCCATTCTCGAAGATATTCTGAAACGCAGTATTGACCTAAACCGAAAAATTGTATTCCCGGAGGCCGGAAGAGATCCACGCGTGTTAAACGCAGTGATGAGTCTTCATAAAGTGAAAGCAGTTCAGCCGGTTCTAATTAGTCTCGATGATAACGTAGAAAAGCTTGCAGAATCAGAAGGGATTGATCTGCCGGATTCTATGGATATCGTTAGGGTAGAAACTGAAAAAGAGCAAAAAGAACGGATCAGTTTTTTTGAAAAGAAGCTCAGTCACAAAAACCCTACCCAGGACCAGATTTTAAATTTGGCGAAGGATCCACTCATGACAGCGGGCTGGTGTGTGGCGATTGGAAAAGCAGACGGGGCAGTGGCTGGCTCAATTGCTTCAACAGCTGATGTGATCAGGGCATCACTCCGCACTATTGGAACTGCAGAAAATACTAAACTGATATCCAGCACATTTTTAATGGAGCTGACAAATGAATCTGTCGTTACATATGCCGATTGTGGGGTCGTTCCATATCCCGACGCAGAACAGCTGGCCGACATTGCCATTGCTTCTGGCACGACCCATAAAACACTTACTGGTGAAGATCCAAGAATAGCTTTTTTATCTTTTTCTACGAAAGGAAGTGCTAATCATGAGAGGGTTGATTTAGTAAGGAATGCCCTGGACATTGCCCGGCAAAGGAATAAAGATTGGCAAATGGATGGCGAGCTTCAGTTTGATTCTGCTTTTGTTCCTGAGATAGGTCACAGAAAAGCACCAGACTCAGCAGTTGCAGGAAATGCAAACGTTTTTATTTTCCCAAATTTGGATGCAGGAAATATAGCTTATAAAATTACAGAGCGTGTGGGCGGAGCTACAGCAATCGGCCCTATTTTACAAGGCTTGGCAAAACCGTACATGGATCTCTCACGGGGCTGCTCTGAAGACGATATTTTTTATGCCGCTGCAATAAGCAGCGTGTTAACCAATGCTTGATACCGTACCAAAACTATCTTAAACTCACATCCATGTCTATTCAAAAACGGAAAAAAGATCATGTCGACCTTTGTGTAAATGAGGATGTTGGTTATGAAACCCCCACTGGGTTTGACGGTTTTTATTTTCGGCATGATGCACTCCCTGAGGTTGATTTATATGATGTATCAGTTAAAGCGGATCTGCTGGGACGAACATTTGCATTTCCGCTTATGATTTCTTCAATGACAGGAGGATATTCTGAAGCAGGACACATAAATGCACAAATTGCCAGGGTCTGTGAAACTGAGAATTTGCCTTTTGGAGTTGGGAGTCAGCGTGCGCTATTAGATAGCCCTGACGAACTTGAAAGTTTTTCTGTGGTTAGACATGAAGCACCTACGGCCTTTATTGCTGCAAATATAGGTGGAGCACAGGTATCGGGTGGACTTACTGATAAAGAGCTTTCGGCTTTGATTGATTCTATAAAAGCTGATGCAATTATTGTCCATTTAAACCCTCTCCAGGAACTGGTACAACCCGAGGGTGATCGTGATTTCTCCGGCATTGAGGACGGTATTGCCAAGCTCGTTGTTGAGTCATCGGTGCCTGTAATTGTGAAAGAGACCGGTGCTGGTATATCCGGTGATGTGGCACGCCGACTACTGGCGATTGGTGTTTCAGTCATTGATGTGGCTGGCGCAGGTGGCACCAGCTGGTCAAAAGTGGAGAATAAGCGAAAGAACAGTGTTGGATCCACTGAAATGTTCAATGAATGGGGAATTCCTACGGTTAAATGCATTCAGGAAGTTGCCGCACTGCAGGAAGAATTTCGATTTGAGATGATTGCATCAGGAGGTATCCGTGGAGCCGCTGACATCGTGAAATCGATTTGTTTAGGAGCAGATTTTACCGCTTCTGCAAGGCCGGTCATACAGTCACTGATGAATGGCGGTGAGGAAGAATTAAAGTCGCTTATTAGTCTCTGGAAAGAACAAACAGCAATCATATTGACCCTTCTGGGGAAACGATCACTTCAGGAGTGTAATCCTAAAGATCTTATGATAAAGTAAACTGATCAGCAGTTATATTTTGTATATTAGCCTGAGCAAAACAGGTCTGAGGACACTCGAAAATAATATCTAATCCATTAAAAATTCAGTTGGCAACGCGTTGAAATTTATTACTCACTACGTTAAAAGCATCGAGAGTGCTCTTGCCACTCTTAACCTTCCGGAAACCCCTAAGACTTTATATGACCCTCAGCGTTATATGCTTCAAAACGGTGGTAAACGTATTCGGCCGGTTCTAACACTGATGGCATGCGGAATGTGCAGTGGTCAGCGTGAAAAAGCTATGCCGGCTGCTCTGGCCGTTGAGTTGCTTCACAACTTTACTCTAATGCATGATGATATTATGGATCAGGCAGAGAGCCGGAGGGGAGAACCATCGGTTCACAGTAAATGGGATGAATCAGTGGCAATCTTGTCGGGAGACAGCATGCATACTCGCTCTCTTATTTTGCTCAATGATCTTGAAGAATCGACAGACTACAGAAAAGTTAATAGTTTGTTTCTTGATGGAATCAATAGGATATGCGAAGGTCAGGCACTCGATATGGAATTTGAGAGCCGTAATGATGTATCGATCAGCGAGTATATGATGATGATCGGCGGCAAAACAAGTGCACTTCTTGAAGCTGCACTACAGATGGGAGGTGTAATTGGTAATTGTAATGATCAGCAGCTTAGTGCACTTAAAAAAGTCGGTAAAAATATCGGCCGGGCGTTTCAAATTCAGGATGACTGGCTTGATGTAGTAGCTGATCCGGAAAAATTCGGAAAACGTGTAGCTGGAGACATCTATGAGTGCAAAAAAACCTATCTGATGATACTTGCACTTGAGCGTAGCAATAAAGATCAAGAAAAATGGTTAAAAGGGTGCCTGAAGAGCAAACCCCTTAAGGATAAGGATGTAGAGTTGGTAATTGACCTTTTTCGTGAACTTAATGTAATTGACAGTGCACGGATAAAAATGGAAGAACTTTACGATTCGGCTGAACAATCCTTAGAAATATTTGGTGAATCAGAAGATAAGCGAGATCTTGTCCAACTTATCAGAACTTTAAAAAAACGGGACCACTAAAGTCAATGCGTAAAGTTTTACTTTTTACTATAGCTGTTTTTGCATTACTCTCATGTCGCAATCAAGAGCTTATACGACCTGGTGATTCTCTCGAAGTTGCCTTCAATAAGGCAAAAGCTCAGTATGATGATGAAAACTGGTCTAATGCATCAAGAGCATTCGAAACAGTGGTATCGATTGGGCGAGGGACGGACTTAGGTCAGCAAGCTCAATATTTACTAGCTGAAAGTTATTTCAATGATCGGCGTTATTTGCTGGCAGCATCAGAGTACGATCGCTATGCATCCTTTTTTCCACGATCTGAACTGCGGGAAGATGTTGATTTTAAATCTGCCCTCTGTTACTACATGTTAAGTCCGAGATATAGACTCGATCAAAGTTATACACGACAGGCGCTTGAACGCTTCAGGCTATTTAACTCACGATATCCAAACTCTGATCGTGTTGTAGAATCTTCTCAGTATATTACTCAGCTTAGAAATAAACTTGCCAGAAAACAGTACGAATCTGCTGAGTTTTATAAGCGGACCGAGCGGTACAGTGCTGCTATTGTGTATTATGATCTCGTTCTTGATAATTACCCTGAATCTGAATGGGCAGAAGAGGCATTGGTAGATAAGATTGAAGCTTATATTCTATACGCTGATAACAGTATTCCATCAAGTCAGCTAACTCGTTACGAATCTGCCATTGATAGCTATGAAACTTACCTTCAGTTATTTCCAAGCGGTGAAAACAGAAGCAGGGCGGAAGACCTGTATGACAGGGCACGAGGTGAAATTGAAGATATAGGTGAAGCGAGTGACTCTGAACCCGTAGTTGAAGGCGAGTGAAGCCTGCGGGGGTGAGAATAGGGATTTTTGGAGGAGCATTTGATCCGGTGCATCTTGGCCATGTAAAAATTGCAGAATCTTTTTTGGCCAGTAATATTATCGACAAGCTACTCGTATTACCGACACCGGCTTCCCCGCATAAAAAAGATAAAGAACAGACACCTTTTGGGCATCGCTATGAGATGCTTAAACTGGCGTTTCAAGAATATGGTAAAGTATTTGTCTCTGATCTCGAATCCCATCTCCCAAAGCCATCTTATACATTAAGAACAATCGAATCTCTTCAAGAGAAACATCCCGAAAATAAATATTTTTTGTGTATTGGAGAGGATAGTTTGGCCGCATTTAATACATGGTGGAAATACGAAGAGATTTTACTACGCACACCGCTCATCGTGGCAAGCCGGCCCGGTAGTGACAGCTCAACTATCTCCGGAGAAATTTTAGAGCGAGCAATCTTTATAGATCATACCGAAGTTGATGTATCGTCTACTGAGATTAGGGAAAAAGCCAGGATGGAGGATGATAGTCTGAAGTCACTTGTGCCCGAATCTGTGGCACAGTACATTTTTAACAATAAACTCTACTCTGATTAACTAACTATTTGTGGGAAGGTCATGATGAAACGTTCAGATTTTATTAAAACGATTGGCCTTGGGTCACTGCCTATAGCGTTACAAACTGCCTATATACGATCCGAACAGAGTAATTTGAATCTCCCCAGGCGGCTTCAGCCAGGCGATACTATTGGGTTGGTAGCACCTGCTGGCATCATTTATGATGAATCAGAGTTCGAGAGAATGCAGAAAGAGCTTGCAGATTTGGGTCTGCGAACGGTATTTGGCGATCACGTTAAAGACAGACATGGTTATCTTGCCGGTACAGATGAAGGCAGGGCATCGGATCTCAATGATATGTTTGAAAATCCTGATATTGACGGAATCATTGCTGTGCGCGGCGGGTGGGGGTGTGCCCGGATTTTACCTTATCTGGATTTTCAGATGATTGCCTGCAATCCTAAAGTATACTGTGGGTTTAGTGATAACACAACGCTTCATCATGCACTGATGGCATTTAGTAATTTACAGACATTTCATGGTCCCAATGGAAATTCAGACTGGACTGATCTAACCAAACAAAGTTTTGAAACGGTTATAATGAATGGAGAGGCGGAAAAGTACAAGTCAGTAAGTAATGTGAAGACATTACGACCCGGCAAGGTTCAGGGAAAACTGCTAGGTGGAAATTTAAGTATTCTTGTTACAACACTTGGAACACCCTACCAGGCTAATTACGATGGCGCACTCCTTTTTGTTGAAGATATTGGAGAAGACACATACAAAGTTGACCGGATGCTGGCGCACCTGGAACAAGCTGGTGTTTTAAACCAAATCTCAGGTTTTATCTTTGGCAAATGTACTGATTGTTCTGGAGGAACAGAACCTACGTTTTCACTGATGGAAGTTATGGATCACTATCTGTCCCGATATGATGTTCCTGCTATCTACAATGCAGATATTGGACATGAACCGGATAATTTTACTATTCCTGTAGGAGCCATGGCAGAGCTAGATGCTGATGAAGGTCTTATTACGCTTTTACAACCTGCAGTAAGGTAAAATTCCCTGCTGTAAGGAGCTAATTCTCGAAATGCTTCTTTTCTTTTCGAAAATCCTCATCACTCAGTAATCCCTGCTGCCATAAACCGGTGAGATAATCAAGCTTATCCAGAGTGCCGGGGGAGGGCGGTTCTTTTTCAGGTGCTTCACGTATTTGGTTCAAATCCTCGATACGTTTCCGTTCGGCCCTGATGGCTGAAGAAATCATATCTGCTAGCTTTTCAGGATTTGATTGCCCCAAAAGAGTGATACTTCGGGTTTCGGTTGATAACTTGATATCACCAATCCCAAACTTTTTATCGAACCAGTTCTGCTCTACGTCAAGTGTCTTTACATTAGCCAGATCTATTTTTTGAGACAATTTTTTTGTTTGTTCCTCAATCTGACGATCTGTAACGTTATAGATTATATGTTTACGTCTTGCATGAACAATCCATAATACAGCGATACCTAAACCTAAGAATGGAATTAAAATAACTCCGAAAAAATATCCCCAGAACCATCGTTTCCAGTCGGGCTTAAGCTCTATCGATTTCGACATGTCGAATCAGTAGTTAAAGTGATAAAATTATATAGTTGAAGTAATTACTCTGGAATCCACGGTGTTTCTTTTTCACCATGCTGGTGGTTTTCATAGCGTGCAAGTACAAATAACAGATCGGACAGCCTGTTGAGGTAAATAATAGCATCAGCCGGTATATCTTCTGAATCAGCAAGCTGCACTGTTTCGCGTTCTGCACGGCGACACACGGTTCTGGCAAAATGAAGAGTTGATCCCGCTCCACCTCCCCCGGGTAATATAAAAGACTTCAATGACGGCAGGTTTTCCTCAAGTCTGTCAATCCACATTTCGAGGCCTTCAATCTCTTTGTTACCAACCTGGTCGATTTTGGATTTTCTGGGATCCGGTGTTGCCAGAGTGGCACCCACAACAAACAGATCATTCTGAACTTGCGAGAGTATGGTTTTGCCCTGTTGTGAGATGGAGTAGGATAGCACCATGCCAATCGTTGAATTCAATTCATCAACCGTACCATATGCACTAATTCTGATGTTACTCTTTTTCGTTTTGGTTCCTCCAAAAAGAGAGGTTTCGCCGGCGTCGCCTTTTTTAGTATAAATTTTCATGAAATATTAATTCTGCTTTTAATGGTGGTACTAAGTGAAACCAACCAGGGTTTTTACTAGGTGGCAATGTTTTCAGAGGTCGCTCAGGCTTTTTCAACACTTTCAATAGGATACATCATTCACAAACTTAAGGCAAAACTCTGAAGAAGATGCCTTTCCTGTCTACACTGATCAGCAGATGATGGACGGCATCAAGTTTCTTTTCAAAATATTTAGCTTCTCTAACAGGGCATTCAAGGATAAGGTCTACGTTTTCTGTGTATGATGACTCGATCTCGAATAATGTAAATGAATGCTTGAGCTTATCGATGACTGACTGCTGATTGTAGGGGAATATAATCTCGTATCTCTGTGTAGGTATGATACTTTTTAACGTTGACCGCTCAATAACTTGGCTGGCTGAGGATCCATAGGCATCAATAAGACCACCTTTTCCAAGCTTGGTTCCACCATAATATCGCACAATAATGACGATTGCATTTACAACATTTGCTGATCGCATTGCATTTAAAATGGGTAAGCCTGCAGTGCCACCTGGTTCGCCATCGTCCTGAGAATGCTCAGAAATCTCTGATGGATTGACTCTGAATGCATAGCAGTGATGAGTGGCAGTTGGGTGAATGTCCCTAACTTTGGAGAGCTTATTTTCTGCCTCTTCAGTTGTATCACAGGGACTTATAACGGATATAAACTTTGAGCCTTTTACTCGATATTCAGCCTGAAAATTTTGAGTGACCGTCAGCAATAAATTGAACTCTTGGCTGTTAAAATTTTACATAATATAGACAGATTCTTAATAGTATCACACCATCGAAAGAAAGCGCTTCATCCTTGCCTTTTAGCTTAAATAAGTGGATTTTTACTAACTTATAAACGGAACCTAACTACGTAGTGGATCGTCTATCAACCATTCGAATCACAGTACTGCGTGTAGCAAAATTTTAACATACTTATGCCATCACTTTTAAAAGCAGCAAGTTCACAAGTTGGCCGTAAAATTTTAACCGGTCTGACGGGTATATTTCTATTTATCTTTATTGTATTTCATCTAAGTGGTAACCTTGCAATTTTCGGCGAAGCGGATGCTATGAACCGATACTCGATGTTCCTGCACAGTCTTGGCCCACTTCTTTGGATAGCACGAATAGGCCTCTTAGTTGTATTTACAATTCATGCATGGATAGGAATTTCCATCTGGATTCAGAAAAGACGCGCCCGCCCTCAAAAATATGAAGTCTATAGCAGTAAAGGCGGACCCTCGAGGCAGAGTCTTAGTTCACGTAGTATGGCATTTACAGGCGTCGTACTTTTAGTCTTCGTTGTCATTCATATCAACACATTTGCGCTGGGTGATACCGGAACTGTTATGATCGACGGCCAGCAGACCCACGATATTAAATCACTGGTTATTGAGACTTTTCAGGGTGCAGGTTATGCATTTGGCTATGCATTTGTAATGCTGCTGCTGGGAGCTCATCTGGGGCATGGGATTTGGAGTGCATTTACATCACTCACGGTGAAAAGTAAAAAAGCGTCTGCGATAATCTATTCAATAGGTGTTGTATTTGCCATTCTGATGGCTGTAGGATTCCTGTTCATTCCCATCTATATCTACTTTGGCGGGGGCTGTGAGGCAGCTCTGATCGAGTGCCGGTAATCATTTTTTTAATCGAAAAAGTCTGACTTATTATGAAATTAGAATCAAACGTTCCATCCGGCCCTCTTGAAGAGAAATGGGACCGGCATCTGAAAGACATTAAACTTGTATCTCCCAATAATAAGCGTAAGCATAAAATTATTGTTGTAGGAACCGGCCTGGCCGGTGCATCTGCCGCTTCAAGTCTTGCAGAACTGGGTTACGAGGTTTCAACATTCTGTATTCAGGATTCAGCCCGTCGCGCCCACAGTATTGCCGCACAGGGTGGTATAAACGCTGCAAAAAATTATCCAAACGACGGGGATAGTGTCTGGCGTCTTTTTTATGATACTATCAAGGGTGGCGATTACAGAAGCCGTGAAGCAAATGTCTATCGGCTGGCACAAAATTCAAATAGCATTATTGACCAGGCAGTTGCCCAGGGCGTGCCATTTGCACGTGAATATAGTGGATTGCTTGACAACCGGTCATTTGGTGGTGCACAGGTGTCACGAACATTTTATGCCCGTGGTCAGACCGGACAACAGCTTCTGCTCGGAGCCTACCAGGCAATGATGCGAGAGGTTCACGCCGGTAAAATTAAAAACTATCCGCGCCATGAAATGCTTGATCTCGTTGTTGTTGACGGGAAAGCCCGTGGTATTATCACCAGGAATCTTGTTGATGGTTCCATCAACAGGTGGAAAGCAGATGCAGTTGTGCTCTGTACCGGCGGATATGGAAATGTATTCTATCTGTCTACCAACGCTAAAAATTCAAACGTAACAGCTGCCTGGAGGTGCCACAAACGGGGTGCTGCTTTTGCAAATCCATGCATGGTTCAAATTCACCCGACCTGCATTCCTGTCAGCGGCGACTACCAGTCCAAGCTTACGCTTATGAGTGAGAGTTTAAGAAACGATGGCCGCGTATGGGTGCCGCGTGATCCTGAAGATTCACGTAAACCAAATGATATTCCGGAAGAAGACAGGTACTACTATCTCGAAGAGAAGTATCCAAGTTTTGGAAACCTGGTGCCGCGTGATGTTGCATCACGTAATGCCAAAATGGTGACCGATGAGGGGATGGGTGTCGGCGAAACCGGCCTTGCAGTTTACCTCGACTTCAGAGATGCGATTAAACGCGAAGGGAAAGAAGCCATTGCAGCCAAGTATGGTAACTTGTTTGATATGTATCAGAACATTACGGATGACAATCCATACGAAGTACCCATGAGGATTTTCCCTGCTGTTCACTATACGATGGGCGGACTTTGGGTTGATTATAACCTCATGAGCAACATTCCCGGCCTTTTTGTAGCGGGAGAAGCCAATTTTTCCGATCACGGCGCCAATCGATTGGGAGCCAGTGCATTGATGCAGGGACTTTCAGATGGTTATTTCATCGTACCCTACACAATAGGAAACTACATTGCCGATGCCGAACTGGCCGATGTTACAACAGAGCATGATGCTTTTACTGAGGCGGCAAATACCTCCTCAGAAACGCTCGATAAGCTCTTGTCAGTCGACGGTGACAAGACTGTCGTTGAGTTTCACCGTGAACTTGGTAAGATTATGTGGGACAAGGTGGGGATTAATCGTAGTAAAGAAGGTCTCCAAGAAGCAATTGAACAAATTCGTGAACTCCGAGATGATTTCTATGAAAATGTTCGTGTTCCCGGCGATGCGGCTTACTACAACAAGTACCTGGAGTTTGCACATCGCGTGGCTGATTACTTCGAACTTGCAGAGCTGATGGCAATTGATGCTCTCGACAGGGATGAATCGTGTGGATGCCACCTTCGTGAAGAGTATCAGACAGAAGAGGGTGAAGCGCTGAGAAACGATGAGGAGTATTCTTACGTATCTGCCTGGGAATATGGCGGAGTAAATGGAAAACTAAACACTACGCTCCATAAAGAACCACTCGATTTTGAGTTCGTGGAATTGAAACAACGAAGTTACAAATAAGGATTACCTATGAGTGAAATGACGATCAATTTGAAAATCTGGCGCCAGAAAAACGCTAAATCCGAGGGTAAGTTCCAGGATTTTAAGCTCAATGGCGTCAGTGAGCACATGTCGTTCCTCGAAATGCTCGACGTGCTGAATGAAAACCTCATCAAAGAAGGTGAAGAGCCCGTTGAGTTTGATTATGACTGCCGTGAAGGCATTTGCGGTTCGTGTAACCTGGTCATCAACGGACGTGCTCATGGGCCTAAGCACATGACCGCTGTATGCCAGCTGCATATGCGAAACTACAGCGATGGAGATACTATAGTTGTTGAACCACCGCGTGCAAAAGCTTTTCCAATTATCAAAGATTTGGTTGTTGACCGATCAGCATTCGACCGTATCATTGAGTCCGGAGGATACGTGTCAGTAAAAACGGGTGCAGCACCTGAAGCGAATCTCATACCTGTTGAGAAAGATACCGCAGATCAGGCGTTTGACTATGCCACATGCATTGGATGCGGAGCCTGTGTGGCTGCATGTCCTAACTCATCAGCCTCACTGTTTACCGGTGCTAAACTGGCACACCTCAACAGCTTGCCGCAAGGTAAGCCTGAGCGCGATAAACGATCGATTGCGATGGTTGAACAAATGGAAGCAGAAGGATTTGGCGACTGCTCAAATTATGCAGAATGTGAGGCAGTTTGCCCGGTAGGCATCAGCATTTCGGCTATTGCAGAGATGCGCCGCGATTATATGAAAGCCGCTCTTTGACGTGACCAACTCTATTTAGTTTAAATTTGTACCTAGTGTCATGTCAATGGTGAGATGCCGTTAGCGAGTCATCGGATGAGTCATCCATGAATGATGTATTGATCCGATACGACTCGATTTTTCGAAAAACTCATCCGATGACTACACGACATTTTATCGATGACACTACACTAGAGGCGTGGGAATCTATTCCACGCCTTTTTTTTGTTACCATACAGAATCCTTCCTGTAGTTTTTGAACTCCTGGAGGGTTATACCTAAATTTTCAGTTTTATTACCGCAGATCTCCATGGTTTCAAAACTATAGGAGATCTTAAATAAGTGAAGAGCATGGATAAACCTACGCTTCAGAATGCCAGAAATAAACTAAAGGAGGTTTGGGGCTATCCTGCATTTCGTTCAGGTCAGGAAGAGGTGATTTCATCAGTACTGGAGGGAAACGAAACGCTCGTACTTTTCCCTACAGGTGGCGGGAAATCGCTTTGTTACCAGGTGCCCTCGCTTCTTTTTGAAGGAATGACGCTGGTTATTTCTCCGCTCGTGGCGCTGATGCAAGACCAGGTGGATCAGCTTAAGAAGCTGGGTGTTCGTGCTACTTTTATCAATAGTACACTACCGAGCTATGAAACCGAACAGCGAATGGTTAATGCCAGAAATGGCATGTACAGATTGTTATACGTAGCTCCTGAAAGACTTGCAACCGATTTGTGGAAACACCAGCTGCCCCAGTTGAATATTTCGCTTGTTGCCGTTGACGAAGCACACTGCATTTCAGAATGGGGACATAGTTTCAGACCAAGCTACAGAACAATACGAGAGGAGCTCTCAGATCTGGATGATAGCACGCGGTGGATTGCGCTAACGGCTACAGCTACACCCGAGGTAAAGGAGGATATACTAAAAAACCTGCAGTTCGATAATCCGACAGTAGTTGCAGGTGGTTTTGGACGCGATAACCTGAAATGGTGGGTCAATGAAACACCGCAAAAGCAGGTGATGTTGATGAATGCTGTCAAAAAAGCATCGCTTAAGGGCAGTGGTATCGTGTATTGCAGTACGCGTCGCGATTGTGAGCATTGGGCCGGCCGTTTACGCGGAGCAGGTATTAATTCAGAAGCGTACCATGCAGGGCTGGAAAATAAAAAGCGAGAGAGAATACAGACAGACTGGATAGAGGGAGATACCGAAGTGGTGGTGTCCACAAATGCATTTGGGATGGGAATAGATAAGCCCGACTGTCGATTTGTGATTCATGAAACAATGCCTATTTCACTTGAATCCTATTACCAGGAAGCGGGCCGTGCCGGTCGTGACGGGCAGGAGAGTTACCCCATACTTGTTTATAAGCCAGGAGATGCTAAGCGGGCGGAAGAGCGTATTAGGAGGGGTTATCCTGACTACGATACACTAAAAAAAGTTTACAACGGTTTGTGTGATGAGCTGAACCTGGCTATTGGCAGTGAGATGGAAGCTTCTGAGTCTGTCGACTATAAAAAAATTGCAAAAAGAACCGGGTTGAAAGAATCTCAAATTGCTGTATCTGTGCGTGTTCTTGAACGGCTTGAGATTCTGGAAAAAACGGAGCTTTACGAATCGAAAATTGGTATTCACTTTACCGCCGGCAAGCACTATATCCGCAGCTTGATCCAGGATTCTGGGTCAAAAAAAATGCAGTTCCTTGATGTGTTATTTCGTCAGTATGGAGCTGATTCTTTCAACAAAATGCATTTTATTGATGAAAAATACATATGTGAAAAACTTGGAATCACACCTCGACAGTTAGAAAAAGGATTGCAGGTATTTTCTCAGCATGATCAGCTGCTCGAATTTTCAAAAAGGGGAGAGCAGCCTCTTATTCGTTTGATTGATGCCCGAATGAAAAATCTACAAATTGATCACAAATCAGCCTACCACTACAGAGATGTGCTCCTTTCGAAGCTTGGTTATATGAAGCAGTATATCGAAACGACGGGCTGCAGGGAGCAGTTCTTGAGAACCTATTTTGGTGAAACGGGAACAGGCAGGTGCGGACACTGTGATAACTGCCTGACATCAGAGAAAAGCAGTGAATATGAACCGGCTGATGAAGATATTTCACGTGTAGAAGAGCAGCTGAGTGAGTCATTCCAAACGGTTGCTGAAGTAAAAAAAGCCACAGGTCTATCAGCGAAAAAGATTCATCACATACTAAAGTTGCTATCCAGGGAAGATCAGCTGCTTAAAGATGATGAGGACCCTGTTCGCTTCAAGATGAAGTGATACTTTAAAAAGTATGCTTCCACACTTGAGAGAAAATGTGAATAGAATAAATCAGACTAATAAAATTCCGGCCGAGTAATAGTGTCGCCAATCAATTGGCGACACCATTTTAATTGTTAAAGAGAAAATTCTTGTGCGAGTTTACCGCCTTTATTGCTGTCGATAGTAATGGTATAGTCACCGCTGCCACGTA
>CAZVEP010000001.1:60711-128271 GCA_964625635.1 uncultured Rhodohalobacter sp. | reverse complement strand
CGTGGCGACTTCCTCTTTCCCACAAAATACCCATAAAAAAGATAGCCACTACCGGTGGCACGATGTATGAAAATGCCTGTTGAATGTATCTGAATATACCTTCAAAATTCTCGATGTTTGGCGCCCATAATACAGCAACAACCATTAGAATAACTGTGGTCCATCGACCTATCTTACCGATATCATTATTAGTGAGATTAGGATTTTTCGGCTCGATGAAATCCATCGTTATGAGCGTTGAGGAAGAGTTGAGTGTTGAATCTATACTCGACAGAATTGCTGATATGAGTCCGGCCAACACGAGCCCGGTAAGGCCGATGGGCAGCATGTTGGCTACCATTGTTGGAAACACCATATCCGGATCATCAAGCCCGGGAAATACGCTAATTGCCATTAAACCGGGAAGTACCATAATGAAAAGAGCTCCAACTTTCAGAAAACCGCCCAGCATTGCACCCCAGCGGGCATTTTTGATGTTCTTAGCCCCCAGGACTCGCTGAACGATATATTGATTTGTAGCCCAATAGTAGAATCCAAGAACGGGAACACCGATGAGGGTACCCAGCCAGGGCAGTGCTTCATCATCAATGGGGCGAATCATTGACAGCTGATCCGCCGGAACCGTATTTACGAAAGCTGACCATGAGAAATCAAATTCACTAAACATTAGATAGGTAAGAACAGTGGATCCGGATAACAATATGATGGCCTGTAGCACATCGGTGTAGACCACTGCTTTCAATCCACCTGCAGCCGTGTAGAGACCTGCAAAAACACCCAGACAGATAATCGTATACCAAATATCAATCTCAGGAAAGAACACCTGTACAACCAATGCGCCGGCATAAAGTCCACCGGCCGTATCAACCATAATGCTCAGGAAAATGGTGATTATAGAGAAATATTTGCGAGATCGTACATCAAACCTGTTTTCCAGAAATTGCGGAATTGTGGTGATGCTCGATTTGATGTAGTAGGGAATAAAAAAGACCGCCATCAAAATCAAGACGATTGCGGCCATCCACTCATAGTTGGCAACCGAGATACCGGTCCTGTATGCGTCACCGGTGAGTCCGATTAGTGTGGTGCTGGAAATATTTGACGCAAACAGGGAAAACCCAATCACTCCCCAGCCTAACGTTCTTCCTGCCAGGAAAAGATCTTCACCTGTTTCTGTTTTTCTTGAGACAATAACACCAATTACTATAATAACGATGAAGTAACCGATGATGATGCCAATATCCAGCGGACTCAGGGAAATATCAGTCATAGACGAAAGTGGTTAATAGCATTTTAACTGATGCTAATGTAGGTAATTCAAATTTAATGTAAAAACCTACTATCCACTCCATTACACGTTTTTGCTGTCAGAAAACCGCTTTTTCCCCTAAGCTACTCGCGTCCAATTCATTATGTAACGGTGATTTAAAAACTGTCTGAAAGATAACCACTTGAAAAGGCCACCATCCAACTTTTTAAGACGGTTTTATCACGAAGTTGATAATACGTTCGGGTACAAATATCTCTTTTACAATAGTAGATCCGTCGAGATACTTCTGGATGTTCTCCTGCTCCTTCGCCACAGAAATGACAAATTCTTTGTCTTTAGCTTTATCAGCTGAGATCTCAATATTTGCCCGAACTTTACCGTTGACCTGAATCGGATAGGAAATAGTGTCCTCAACGAGATACTCCTCTTTTAATTCTGGCCATTTTTCATAAGCAATCGTTTGATCGCTGCCAAGGTATGACCAAAGCTCTTCTGCGATGTGGGGAGCAAACGGTGAAAGTAACTTAACAAATGGTTTAGCAATCTCAGATGGAAGTTCTTCCCATTGCCTGGCTTCATTCGTGAAGATCATCAGCGCTGATATTGCCGTATTAAACCGCATGTTCTCGATATCGTCTGTGACTTTTTTTATAGCCTCATGCAGCACTTTTAATTGAGCAGGCGTTACTTCTGCATTCTCAGCAAGCAAAGATTCTTCATCCTGATCGCCAACAATCATTCGCCATGCCCGCCCCAGAAACCTGTTCACTCCCTCGACCCCTTTCGTACTCCAGGGCTTCACCTGTTCCAATGGTCCCATGAACATTTCATAAAGCCGTAAAGAGTCAGCGCCGTACACATCAACCACATCATCGGGGTTAATGACGTTACCGCGCGATTTCGACATTTTATGGGCCCTCGACTCTACCTGGAAATCTGTTCCTTTCAGATAAAAATTCTCGCCTCTTTTTTCAACATCGCTATCGGCTACTTTAACACGCTTTACGTTGTCAAGCTCTTCCACTTTTTCTGCCGAAATGTGACTGCCATTATGTTTAAACGCTACATATTCCATTTCACCGAGTATCATCCCCTGGTGAACCAGTTTTTGAAATGGCTCAGAGGTCGATACAATGCCGCAATCGTACAAGACTTTATGCCAAAACCTTGCATATAACAAATGGAGGACAGAATGCTCAGATCCACCTACATAGAGATCTACAGGCATCCAGTAGTTTTCTTCGTTTTTGTCCACGGGTCCGCCATCAAATTCCGGGCTGATGTATCGCAAATAGTACCAGCATGATCCCGCCCATTGGGGCATGGTGTTAGTCTCACGGAGTGCGTCTTTTCCTGTTTCTGGATCAGTGGTCTTAACCCAATTTTCAGCTTTGGCAAGTGGCGGTTCGCCTGTTTTTGTGGGCTGATAATCATCAATTTCAGGTAGCACAACGGGCAATTCTTCCTCAGACAGTGGTTTAGGCTCTCCATCAACATGGATAACAGGGAATGGTTCGCCCCAATAGCGCTGACGGGAAAAAAGCCAGTCTCGTAGTTTATAGTTGACGCTCTTGGTTCCTGCATTGTTTTCTTCAAGCCATTCAATCATTTTCTCTTTGGCTTCGGTAATCTCAAGCCCATTTAGAAAGTCACTGTTGATGGCTTCACCCTCACCAACATAAGCCTCACCCTCAAAATCATCCGGTGGCTGAACGGTGCGAATTATTGGAAGGTCAAAGGTTTTTGCAAATTCCCAGTCGCGCTGATCCTGCCCCGGCACAGCCATAATAGCACCTGTTCCATAATGTGCAAGTACATAATCTGCCACCCATATTGGAATCTCTTTTCCATTCACCGGATTGACAGCATAGGCCCCCGTAAAAACACCTGTTTTCTTTTTTGAATCTTCCTGTCGTTCGAGATCTGACTTTAATCCGGCTTTTTGAACATATTCTTCTACACTCTTTCGCTGCTCGCTAACGGTAATATCACGAACCAGGTGATGTTCAGGTGCAAGCACCATATATGTTGCACCAAAAAGAGTATCGGGACGTGTGGTAAAAGCTTTTATTTCGTCTTTGTGACCGGATATAGGAAAATTGATCTCCGCTCCTATTGAACGGCCAATCCAGTTACGCTGCATTTCTTTGGTTGATTCCGGCCAATCAAGATCATCCAGCCCGTCAAGTAATTTATCAGCATACTCAGTGATCTTTAATACCCACTGCCGCATAGGTTTTCGAATAACAGGAAATCCGCCAACCTCACTTTTACCGTCAATTACTTCTTCATTTGCAAGAACGGTTCCTAATTCAGGGCACCAGTTTACAGGGGCTTCATCCTCGTAAGCGAGGCCCTTTTCATACAATTTGAGAAATATCCATTGAGTCCACTTATAGTAGTCGGGATCTGTTGTATTAACTTCCCTGTCCCAGTCATACGAAAAACCCAGCATCTGGAGCTGTTCTCTAAACCGATCTATGTTCTTTTCGGTGGTTAATCTGGGGTGTGTGCCTGTTTTGACCGCGTACTGTTCTGCCGGGAGCCCAAATGCGTCCCATCCAATTGGATGAAGCACATTGAATCCATTCATTCGTTTGTAGCGAGCAAGAATATCAGTTGCAGTATAACCTTCCGGATGACCAACATGCAGGCCTGAACCGCTTGGATAGGGAAACATATCAAGTACATAATATTTTGGTTTCCCCTCATCTTTCCGGGTTTTGAATGTCTTATTCTCTTTCCAGAATGACTGCCATTTAGGTTCAATATTTGATGGTTCGTATGAGCTCATGCTTAAATTGTACTACTTTAATAAAAATTGAAAATTTTCCAGCCTTGAAGATAACTAAAATTAGTCACCGTTTCCGAACAGTCGAATTTAATCAACTGAATGTATATTTGATTACGGAAGTGGGCCTGTAGAAAATACCTGAATATGAATTCCGGTATTTTCCCGCCTTATTTTAGAACTCTCAGTTAATCACTTCGTTTTTGAATTGATCCATAGCTATCAACCCGCCGATCCCTGAAAAATGGCCAGGTTTGTCGCTGAGGCTCTAATAACGACAGATCCAGCCGGGCATGTATCACGTCTTCCTCTTCTCCTCCTTCAGCCAGCAACTTTCCAAACGGACCGGCAACAAATGAACCTCCCCAGAACGATGCTGCTTCTTCAGTTCCAACTCTATTCACACTTGCCACATAGCAGCCGTTAGCTATCGCATGGCTGCGCTGTATTGTTTTCCATGCATCTTTGAACTCTTTTTTATCAGCATCACGCTCTTCATGCAGTGTTCCTATAGCCGTTGGATAAACTATTAAATCTGCGCCCTTAAGTGCTGTCAGTCTTGCCGCTTCAGGAAACCACTGATCCCAGCAAATAAGTGTTCCAATATTACAGAATGCTGTTTTAAAGACTTTGTACCCTAAATCACCAGGCGTGAAGTAAAATTTCTCGTGAAAACCAGGATCCTCTGGAATATGCATCTTTCTATACTTACCCAGCAAAGCGCCATCGGCGTCAATAACTGCCATAGAATTGTAGTAAAGCCCCACCGACTCTTTCTCAAATATTGGCACCAGGAGGACAACAGAAAGTTCAGAGGCTAAACGACTCATTATATCCGTGGTAGGTCCCGGAATCGGTTCAGCAAGTGAAAAATTACTCTGTTCTATTGAACTGCAAAAATAGTGTGTGCTAAATAACTCCTGGAGGCATATAATTTGCGCTCCATCTGCGGCAGCACTGCGAATATGTTTAGAAACTTTTTGGACTGTTTGATCCCTGTCTGATTCGTAAGCGTGTTGAATTAGGGCTAGATGAATGTCTTTACTCATGTTTCTGATGATTAGATGGAAACTAGGATGCCATTTAATATAAGACATTTAATGAGTCTGAAATGGCTGTTCGGTTATGTATCTATGATTGAATTTAAAGTCCATATTTGCAACATTGCCAATGAGCTTTCTTCGGGAGAGATTAGTATAGATAGATTTAATTACGTTGGGGCATATCATCGTTGAAGATGATTTTTAAGGATAGTTCAGACCTTTATTGTTTAAATAAGATCGGAATAATGGAATAAGTGAATCGGCAAAGCCTGATGCTTTTTTCGATTAGCTTATGTATACGGCCGGTTAGGCAAATTCCAGGAAGCTGAACAAATCTATCGTTCGCTGCTTGTAAACCACGAAAAGGAATTCAGGATCTCCTGATCCGCACACACTTTCCAGCCTGAGCAGTCTCGGCATCTCACTGCATAACTTCGGCCAGCTTGACGAAGCTGAAACTAAATACCGTAAAGATCTTGCGAAAAGACTCAACCTTTATGAATCTATCCATCCGGATATTGCCATGAACTACATTAATCTTAGCTCCCTCCTCCTGAACATTGGCCGGATTAATGGATATAAGGTGAGAACAGCGTCAGAACTTCTGCTATTAAATCTTTGATTGCTGAAAAAAATATTTTCATCTGATGTCATCATCAGAAAATAATTCGATGGCACAGGCCACTCAATAATTTCCTGTCTACTTTAACTACAAAAAAGACTTAAATAGCGGTATATTTACACTCATAAAAATTCAGGTTAAAAACCTAAAATATCGAAAAATGCATTTATCCGTCAATTAAGCCTTATTTTATCAGAAAAGCGCTTTTTTGATGTATCAAATTGCACGCACAAAATTTTTAAATTGTTATAAATTTACAACAAATTTTTTCCATGAAACACGACTATGGAAGCCAGCCCAAAAGTCACGTTGGACTTGATTATCTAGGGCTCAAAAACAACAAGAATGTATACTGGAATTTAAACCCTTCACAACTTTACGAGCTTGCACTTAATAATAACGAGGCCATTTTAACAAACAACATGGCCCTTCGGGTACTTACAGGAAAATATACCGGACGTTCACCTCAAGACAAATTTATTGTAAAAGAACCATCTACCTCCAAGCATATAGATTGGGGAGATGTTAATCAGCCTATTTCTGAGGATGTATTCGATAACCTTCATAAAAAAATGATTGATTACTTATCAGATAAGGATCTTTTTGTGAAGGATGTATACGCCGGAGCTGACCCTGACCACAGACTCAACGTACGGGTTGTTAGCCAGGTAGCCTATCACGCTCTCTTTTCGCACAATATGTTCATTAGGCCTGATAAAGAAAGTCTCAAAAAACATGAGCCGGAATTCACTGTCCTTGCTGCTCCACAGTTTCAGGCTGACCCGGAAACCGATGGCACCAGAACCAGTACGTTTATTCTCTGCAATTTTGAAAAAAAAATCATTCTGATCGGAGGAACTCTCTATTCTGGTGAGGTTAAAAAGGGGATTTTTTCAGTATTGAATTACTTATTGCCAAGAAAGAATGTAATGGCAATGCACTGCTCGGCAAATATGGATCAGGACGGCAAAACTTCAATCTTCTTCGGTTTGTCCGGTACCGGCAAAACAACGCTATCCGCTGACATCGATAAAATTTTGATAGGGGATGACGAACACGGCTGGAGCGAAAACGGTATTTTCAATTTTGAGGGCGGATGTTATGCAAAAACCATCAATCTTGATGAAGAAAGCGAGCCTGAAATTTATGGAACAACACAAATGCCGGGCACAATTCTTGAAAACGTGGTGCTGGATGTGGACAGAAAACCAGTTTTTGATGATAGTACACTCACTCAAAATACACGATGTGCATATCCAATTCACTTTATTCCGAATGCCAGTGAAACCGGCCGTGGGAATCATCCTGAAAATATCGTATTTCTGACCGCTGATGCATTCGGCATCCTGCCTCCTATTTCAAAATTGACTCCGGAACAGGCTATGTACCATTTTATCAGTGGATATACAGCAAAAGTTGCTGGAACTGAAAGAGGAGTAACAGAACCACAGGCTACGTTTTCAGCTTGTTTTGGCGCTCCATTTATGCCATTACATCCCACGGTATATGCTGAATTACTTGCAGAAAAAATTAACAAACATAATGCTAATGTGTGGCTTGTGAACACCGGCTGGACCGGCGGCCCCTATGGAACGGGTCATCGGATGAAGCTGGCACACACCCGCAAGATGCTGAGTGAAGCTCTGAATGGAAATCTTGAAAACATTAAATTTACAGAGGAACCAATTTTTGGCCTTTCAATACCGGAAGAAGTTGAAGGTATTCCGTCTGAAATTTTGAATCCAAGAAATACATGGAACGACAAAGAGGCATACGATAAAAAAGCTAATCAGCTAGCTGATATGTTCAATAAAAACTTTGATCAGTTCAAAAAACAAGCGACTGACGAAATTCTTGAGGCAGGCCCGGTTTAATTAAAATCTGAAAACCGTTTACCTCAGTGACCCGGTATGTCAATTATTGATGTACTGGGTTTTATTTTTTATAGCCATATTTATACTATAGATGAGTACGCAAGATTGTAACATTTACAGAAGTATTTATAATTGTGGCCAATCTTATCAAGTTCTTTTACTCAGGTAACAAGTTCCGTACCTTTTAGTAATTTCGTAAATGATTAACTAAAGCAGAATCTTAATGCCGTATCCTGATTTTAGCAGAACAGTCCCAATCGACACAGTAGGTGTTGAAGAGCGGGTTTCAAGGCTAAACAAACGCAGCATCAAAAAAGAATCCAAACTTCAGGGGCTCAAACTTGCCCTAAGCATGATTGATCACACAACTCTGGAAGGAAAGGATTCTGAAGGAAAAGTGATTCAGCTTTGTAGAAAAGCAATTACTCCCTATGCCCCAATGCCGGATCTGCCGAGCGTTGCTGCTGTTTGTGTATATCCCAACATGGTATCGATCGCTAAAAAAACAGTCGCCGGCACATCCGTTAATGTAGCAAGTGTTGCCACCGCATTTCCAAGCGGAATGGCCAAACTTGAAACAAAACTCGAAGATGTAAAATACGCAGTTTCTGAAGGGGCCGACGAAATCGATATGGTTATCTCTCGTGGAGAATTCCTGAAAGGCAATTTCACGTATGTATTCGATGAAATCGTTGCAGTTAAAGAAGCTTGCGGTGATGCGCATTTAAAAGTTATTCTCGAAACAGGGGAACTTGAAACTCTTACAAATGTCAGAAAAGCCAGTGACCTTGCAATGCATGCGGGGGCCGATTTTATCAAGACATCAACGGGTAAAATCCAGCCGGCTGCCACACAACCTGTAACCCTTGTTATGCTTGAGGCCATCCGGAATTATTACACAGAAACAGGCAGAAAGGTTGGAATGAAACCCGCAGGCGGAATTCGTAAGGCTAAAGAAGCTCTTCAATATCTCGTTCTGGTTAATGAAACGCTCGGTTCTGAATGGCTTACGAACAAAATGTTTAGATTTGGCGCAAGTTCACTCACTAATGATTTGTTGATGCAGATCGTAAAGCAAGAAACAGGTGTCTATCAAAGTCCCGTGTACTTCTCCAATGATTAATGACCAGCTGTCCGATTTGGCTGTAGAGGGAATATCAATGTCAGACAAATAAATTTACCCATTATGTCCACTACTGAAAAAAATGAAGCTGCAGAAAGTAAAACAACTAACGGCTCATCAAAACCTACATCACCCAATGCTGATTTAAGGCATGACTTTGCGTCGTCCTGGGTATACAGCAGTGCGCCGGAAAGCAGCGATAAAGTTGAAATTAAATCATCTTACGGACATTTTATAAACGGGCAGTTTGTAGAACCTGCCAAAGGCCGCAGGTTTAACTCTGTGAATCCGGCAACAGAAGAGATCCTTACGGAGATATCAGAAGGCACATCGGAAGACATCGACAGTGCTGTAAAAGCTGCCCGTATCGCCTATAACAAGCGCTGGAGTACACTTCCTGCAAAAGAACGCGGAAAATATATTTTCCGAATTGCCCGTATGATCCAGGAACGTTCCCGGGATCTGGCCATTACGGAATCCATGGACGGGGGAAAGCCGATCCGGGAATCAAGGGATGTAGATGTACCGCTGGCAGCCGCATACTTTTTTTATTACGCCGGATGGGCAGACAAGCTTAACTACGCTTTCCCCGGCAGAGAGGCAAAATCAATTGGTGTATGTGGACAGATAATACCATGGAATTTCCCATTGCTGATGCTGGCCTGGAAGATTGCCCCAGCCCTGGCAACCGGTAATACGGTGGTTTTAAAGCCAGCCGAAACAACCTCAATTACGGCACTTAAATTTGCAGAAATTTGCCGCGATTCAGGACTGCCGGATGGAGTTGTTAATATTATCACGGGTGCCGGGCAAACCGGGTCGACTATTGTTAATCACGATGACATTGATAAAATTGCATTCACCGGATCCACAAACGTCGGTAAAATTATTCAAAAATCACTGGCCGGGACGGATAAAAAATATACGCTGGAGCTTGGTGGTAAAGGCGCCAATATCGTATTTGAAGACGCCTCCATTGATCAGGCGATAGAAGGTATCATTAATGCCATCTTCTTTAACCAGGGCCATGTATGCTGTGCCGGTTCCAGGTTACTTGTTCAGGAAGGAATAGCTGAAAAACTAACGCAAAAACTCAAAGATCGTCTTGAAACACTTATAGTTGGGGATCCGCTCGATAAGAATACAGATATCGGAGCTATCAACTCAAAAGCACAGTATGATCGAATATCTGAATACATCAATATCGGAAAAGAAGAAGGAGCTGATATTTATCAGACGTCAAATGGCCTTCCGGATAAAGGCTATTTTTGCAAACCCACTCTTTTCACCGGTGTATCACAAAGTAACAGAATTGTTCAGGAAGAAATATTTGGACCCGTTCTGACTATCCAAACTTTCAGAACGCCATCCGAGGCTATCGAAAAAGCCAATAACACTCCATATGGTCTTTCAAGTGGTATTTGGACAGATCGCGGTTCAAAAATATTTAACGTGGGAAGTCAAATGGATTCCGGTGTAGTCTGGGCAAATACGTTCAATAAATTTGACCCCACCTCCCCTTTTGGAGGTTACAAGGAGAGTGGCGTCGGACGAGAAGGCGGACTTCACGGCCTTTACCCTTACGTTAATTTGTCTAATAATAATCTTAGGTGAAGAACTTATTATGAGTAACCGTATTGATATTTTAAAAACGTATAAGACCTATGTTGGCGGCGCTTTTCCCCGGAGTGAGTCGGGTCACACCTTCGCTCTTAAAAATAAATCCGGCGATACTATTGCCAACGTTTGCCGTTGCACCCGTAAAGATATTCGTGATGCAATGGTAAAAGCCAGATCTGCTCAGAAGGGGTGGCAAAAAAGATCAGCTTACAACCGGGGGCAGATTCTTTACAGAATTGCAGAGATGCTGGAAGGGCGTAAGGAACAATTTTTGAATGAGATGGATCAAATGGGCATCAATAAGAAAACAGCCCGGCAAGAAGTTGAGCTCTCTATTGACCGGCTGATTTACTATGCCGGATGGACAGATAAAATCAGCCAGGTATATGGCTCAGTGAATCCTGTTGCAAGCAGTCATTTTAATTTTAGCATCCCCGAACCAACCGGAGTTGTAGGAATAGTTGCACCGCAGGAGAGTCCGCTTCTGGGCCTGGTAAGCATGATGTCTCCTGTTATAGCGGGTGGTAACACGGCACTTATTCTTGCCTCAGAAGACTATCCCCTATCATCAGTAAGTTTTGGTGAAGTATTGCATGCATCGGATGTTCCAGGAGGTGTGGTAAACATACTGACCGGTTATCAAAATGAAATGATTTCACATCTGAGCTCGCATATGGATTTGAACGGCGTCTTTAATGCAAATAAAGGTGCTGATATCCGGAAACAAATTGATGAAAACTGTGCTTTAAACATCAAACGCAGACGTCATCTTGCTGATGATATTGACTGGACAACCATTGATCAGGAAAATCCTTATTACATTATGGATTTTCAGGAAATCAAAACTACCTGGCACCCGGTAGGCGTTTAATTGTCACATTACTACTTATGAAAAGGAATATATTATTAATGCTGAGCATCAGTTTTCTGGCTCTAAGCTGTTCAACAACAGAATCCACAACAAAAAGTGATGGATCCACATCTGCTGATGGTGATGTCAGCTCGTCTGAAGAATATCTTTATGAAGATCTTTCGGATACCGAGCGAATGCTGCTAAGTACCAGAAGTCAGTTAAGCAATCATTATTCTGATGATATGGTGAATGTACCTGATCTTTACATGCAGGAAATTATCATTGATGAGAGACAAATTGATCCTTACGCAGGATTTAGGGTTCAGCTTTTAAGCACGCGAAATGTAGCTGAAGCAGACTCAGTCAGGGATTATTTTGTTGCCTGGGCAGATTCCACGATAGCTGGTTATGAACCTGACGCCTATGTAGTTTTCAGATCGCCAAATTACAGAGTCAGAGCCGGTGATTTTCAAAATCGAGATAGAGCCATTCATTTTTCAGGAATGCTGAAATCGCGCTACCCTGACGCCTGGGTTGTCCACGAAAGAATAGAGCCATCAAATGTGCCTGCAGATACAGCCAATATCCGATTCAGAGACCTGGATGCAGAAGAATTTGAAGAGGAGTTACGCATGATGGAATCCGATACCATGGCTGTAAACTAAAAAATCTGAGTCAAACGTTTTTGCCAACAGGCATCTGGTCATCATCAGATAGTTTACTTCTTGTGGATAAGCTCCGATTGTGATGGACAATAATGCAAAAGGTTACCAGATCATCATCGGGTAGCCTCTACTCTCCCACCCTACCCTGCCAGAGTTTTAAGTATGTCACTCATTACACGTTAAATCGGAAAAGCATCACATCCCCGTCTTTTACAACATACTCTTTACCTTCCTGCCTCATTTTCCCGGCTTCCCGGGCCGCTTTTTCTGACCCGAGATCAGAATAATCATCATATGCAATTGTCTCAGCACGAATAAAGCCCCGCTCAAAATCGGTGTGTATTACTCCTGCCGCCTGTGGGGCTTTCGTCCCTCGTTTTATTGTCCATGCCCGCACTTCTTTGGGACCGGCCGTAAAATAAGTAATCAGCCCTAAATTGCTGTATGCGGCCTGTATCAAACGATCAAGACCGGCACTGTCGAGTCCGAGCTCTTCGAGAAACATCTCTTTTTCTTCCTCTTCAAGTTCAGCAATTTCCGCTTCTATTTTAGCGCAAAACGTAACCACTTCATCATCATGTTCTTCCGCAATCTCTTTCACCTCATCAACCCATGCATTCCCGGTGTTTACATCTTCTTCTGAAACATTACAAGCATAGAGAACCGGTTTATTCGACAATAGAAAAAGATCTCTGAAAATCTCTCTTTCCTCTTTTTCGGCTTTAAATGTCCGCGCTGTATTTCCTTCTTCCAGGTGCTCTTTCAGACGCTCTACCACTGCTAGTTGTTCAGCAAGTTTTTTATCGCCGCCCTTTGACTGTTTTTTGAGCGTGTCAACCCTTTTTTCTACGGTTTCAAGATCTTTCAGAATCAGCTCATCTTCTATAATGTGGATATCACGGGTAGGGTCTACAGATCCTTCCACATGAATCACATCTCCGTCATCAAAACAGCGAACGACATGAACTATCAGATCTACTTCCCGAATATGAGAAAGGAATGCATTTCCTTTTCCCTTTCCCTCAGATGCTCCTTTAACAAGTCCGGCAATGTCAACAAATTCAATTGTTGCCGGGAGCGTCTCTTTAGGGTCAACCAGTTCTTTTAACTTATTTAACCGGGTATCAGGAACTGTTACCAGGCCCACATTAGGATCAATCGTACAAAAAGGGAAGTTAGCTGATTCAGCCCCTGCATTACTAAGGGCGTTAAACAGCGTTGATTTGCCCACATTCGGTAACCCGACAATTCCACATTTCAAACTCATAAATACTCAGTCTTTACAATTAATTAAATATCAAAAATAACTTAGTCTTCAGATAACTGGTGCATAAATTTCTTTTCCGGCAGACGTACCGCAGTAAGCTTGCCAAGCCCGGGACGATTGTAGACACACCCTGTATCAATACCTATCATTTTACTTTGCTGTATTGGGAATGGCTGTGGTGTATGGCCAAAAACAACTGTTTTTTCCCATGGCGGCTCAAACGCATTCAAGTGTTCCCGGCCCCAATAGAAATAATCGTGGGTTGATTTATCTTCTTTTGCTTCCTCAACAGTCATCGATGGAGGAATTCCGGCATGAACGAAAAAGTACTTTTCCGTTTCATAATAAAGCCTGGTTTTTTTGAAGAAATTGATGTGCGAGTCAGGAATATCGCTCAATGACGCGTTTTTACCATATGAATCGAGTGTTGACTGCCCTCCATTCATCATCCAGTTTCTGGAACTCCCTGTTTTAAGAGAATGAAGCAACATAAGTTCGTGATTTCCTCGTAAGAACACAGTCTCACGGTCTTGCTTTACCTCAAGCAGGAAATCAATTACCTCCTTAGAATCCGGGCCTCTGTCAATATAATCACCCACAAAAAGGTGTACATAATCTTCATAGGGTTCCAGCCTTTTCCACAATGTTTTAAGCGTTTTAGCACATCCGTGTACATCGCCGATCGCTACAATCTGATCTGTCATTTAACTTCGTGATGTTTCAATTAATCCTCTACCCTTTTTGATAATGCGACCTTTTTCAGATAAATCATTCAAAATGGCATCCAGTATTCCATTAACAAACGTTCCGCTTTTGCGTGTTGAGTAAGATTTGGCAAGTTCAATAGCCTCGTTGATCGTTACTTTTGTGGGTATTTGTTCAAAATGAATAAATTCAGTAATTGCCATTCTGAGAATCAGTTTGTCAAGTATTGCAAGACGGCTGACTTCCCAATTTTTAATATGATCTGCAATAATCTCGTCAAGCTTATTCTTCTCTTCATGAGTATGAAGGATGACATCATTGGCAAATTCGATCCCATCGCGGTCATCAACCAATAGCTTTTTCACAATTTGTTGCGTCACATCAGCACGAGAATTAAATCCTACTTCAATCGCATATAGGGATCTTAAAGCAGCTTCCCTCGCTTTTCTTCGGTTAATCATAAGCTTTATCGAAATTCAAAAAGAATGGAAAAATACAAACCTTTAAGCTCAGCCGAAAGAACTCTCTTTTTTTGATTGCATTTAAGCTGTCGAACCTACTATCTTTGTCTCATTCACAAGGGTTCATAGCTCAGTTGGTTAGAGCGTTGCATTGACATTGCAGAGGTCGGCAGTTCGAATCTGCCTGAACCCACACTCTCACCTCTCTAATCCTCACCCACTTTATATCTCCCAATAGGCGATTAATGTGATATCAATCACCTAAAAGATCAAATGAGAAAATATATTTGGTTCCGCCATCAGATTTCACCTTAAGATCTGCATGAAGCTGGCTTGTTAATGTTTTTATCAAAATTGTTCCGAGCGACTTTTTGCCAATTTCTTCAAAAGGAGCCGGAAGCCCAATCCCATTATCTGATATTTCTATTGATGCACGCCCCTTTTGAAGTTTCATTGTAATTATCACCTCCGGATTCGGATGTCCATCAGGAAACGCATACTTCATTGAGTTTGTCACAATCTCGTTAATTACCAATCCGCACGGTATTGCTTTCTTAATTGGCAGCTTGATAGCCACGGAATTCATCACTATATCGATATCGTCTTCACTCTTGTTGTGAGATTTTACGATCACACCCACTAGCTCGCGTATGTACTGGCCGAAGTCGATTTCCGCAAGACTTTCACTCTGATAGAGTTTTTCATGTATCAAACCCATTGAATTTACTCGCAGCTGACTATCCCTCAACGCACTTTTGGCCTCTTCACTCTCAAGATTATGATATTGAAGTTCAAGCAATCCTGTAATGACGGCCAGGTTATTTTTCACCCGGTGGTGAATCTCTGCCAGCAATACCTTTTTCTCTTCAAGTGATTGTCTTAAGCGTTCCTCTGCCTCTATACGATCTGTAATATCCATGTATATACCAAAGAGGGCAATTGGCTGATCATTTAGAATGACAGGAACACCCGATATGAAGACATCAATCAGCTCCCCCCCTTTTGTCTTCCGTTTCTTAGTCAGAGTAAACTTCTCAGTGCCATCCGTCAATTCATTCGCATGCTTTTTATCATGTTCAGGAACAATTAAATCAATAATATTTTGCCCTTTGATCTCATTTATTTTATACCCAAAGAGCGATTCGAAACTATGATTTACCTGAACAATCAGAGATTTACGATCGAGCAGTGCCACACCCAAAGGAGAGTTGCTAAATAACTGTTCGAATAGTTCTTCATTTCTCCTTAGCTTTTCTTCGCGTCTCACAGATTCAGAAATGTCGCGTGCCACTGCTATTACAACATCTTTTCCAAAAAAACGGCCTTTCGTTAGTTTAACTTCCTTAGGGAAACTGTCACCATTTTTTCGTTTTCCCCACCATCGAAATTCCTGTGGTTCTCCTTCTTTTGCCAGCTTGAAGCGCCTCACCGCATCTTTAAGATCTACTTTCGATAGGTCTGAAAGAAATGAGGGATCTTTACCAATAATCTCCTCTTTTTTATAACCATACATTTCCACTACCCCTTGATTAACTTCCAATAACCGACCCTTATGATCTTGTATGTAAATACTGTCGGTAATAGAATCAAATAGTGACTGATAGCTTTGAACTGAAGACTTGTAATTTTCAATGGCTGTTAACTGTTCGGTTTGATCAATGGCTACCCCAAGGATTTTCTGCTTCCCGTCACTTAATATTGCAGATCCGTAAGTTTTGACATGAAGTATTTTACCAGTTTCTGATATAATCCGCAGGCTGACCTCAAACGACTCTCTATTTTCCCGTTCCCACTGTTTTCTTGCTGCATTGATCCGATCGAAATCATCCGGATGTATCAGATTAACGACACTCAGTCTTTTTTTAAGTTCTTTCTCCCCGAAACCGGTTATTTCACACATTCTGGGATTAACATATGAGAAAGACAATCCATCAAGAATATAGATACCCACGAAAGATTGTTCACTTATAACTCTAAACTTACTCTCAGATTTTCTGAGTTCCTGGGTTGCTGTGCGCTGATCGGTAATATCCTCGATTAATGAATAGATACCAATCACTTCTCCTTCTTCATTTTTCACAATGGAATTATGCCATTGGTAAACTACCGGTTTCCCAAGGTCGCTCTTAAATATAGTCTCCATTGAGAAGTAACGATTTTTGCCAGTAACGCCATCTTGAACAGACGTTCGGAAATCATCAGCCGTTTTTTCTTCAATAAATGGAAATTGATCCAGAGATTTTCCTATTGCGTCTTGAAAGAAGGGGTCAGTTAATAGCTCAGATTTCTCAGAATAGTCGCGGATTTCAAAATTTCTGTTCCACTCTATGATGGCAAAGGGCATTTTTTTACTCATCATGTCAATGCGCGGTAATTTTCTAATATCTAATGGCTCCTGGCTAACCAAATCGTTTACATTATGTGCAATCGCCAATCGGACGGGCTTGCAGTTCAATCTAAATTTTTGAGTTGTAAACTGAACAATCCATGATTTTCCTGACTTGTCATAGTGTCGCCAAAGCTCTTTTGGATGGATATCAGATTCTTCTGCAAGTTTGATATATAGATCTGACAAGCCAATTTTATCTCCCAGATCACTGATTTTCATATTGATCAGCTCGTCTTTGGCGTATCCATAACGCTCAACAGCCTTCACATTTACATCAAGTATTTGAAGAGAATTGAAATCGTATAGAAAAATTGGCTCTTTATCGAAGAAAGAATCACCGGAAAGATTGCCATTTTGGTCGCTGCTTTTTTTCTGCATATGACAAATTTTAGTAACCCTACTCAGTTATTTTGCTCTTGCAAAAGAGAATTAACCGGTGTGGTAACAAAATTAATGTTTTCCTTATCTCTGCAGATACTTCTGTAAGGATCTCTGATTTTTTAGCCCCGATTCTCTAATTCGGGATCGATATTTATTAAAGTTTAATGCTAATGAATGATTTCGTATTTTTAAGTGCTTTCAAACGCATCTATTATAAATATATTAAAATATTTTAATTTAAAAAGAGCTATTTAAAACCTGATGCCAAAAGACTCTATTACGTTAACTTTTCCTGATGGCGCACAAAAAACTTTTCCTAAAGGTACCACCGGCTACGAAGTAGCAGAAAGTATTTCGTCCGGTTTAGCCAGAAACGCTCTTAGCATCACATTCAATGACACGATACTTGATCTTGACCGGCCGCTAGCTGAAGATGGAGAAATAAGTATTAATACCTGGGACGATGATGACGGTAAGTATACGTTTTGGCATTCATCAGCTCATATTCTTGCAGAAGCTATTCAGGAACTGTACCCGGAAGCGAAATTTGGTATAGGCCCCCCTATTGAAACCGGTTTCTATTACGACATCGATTTTGGAGATCACTCTTTCGGACAAGATGAACTTGAGCAGGTTGAGAATAAAATGATTGAGATGGCCCGGAAAAAATCTGAGTTTCACCGTAAAAAAGTGGACTACCCGGAAGCTCTGGAATTTTACAAAAGAAAAGACAACGAGTATAAGGTTGATCTCATTGAAGATCTCGAAGATCAGGAAATCACATTTTATACACAGGGTGAGTTTACAGATCTCTGCCGCGGGCCTCATATACCGAATACAGGCCTTGTGAAGGCTGTAAAGCTCACTAGCCTGGCAGGTGCTTACTGGCGGGGTGATGTTGACAGTAAACAGCTTACGCGCATTTACGGAGTTTCATTTCCAAAACAGAAACTTCTGAAAGAGCATATTGAACACATTGAGGAAGCAAAGCGCCGAGATCACAAAAAACTTGGCAAACAGCTGAAAATCTACATGATCGATCAAATGGTTGGTCCGGGTCTTCCTCTCTGGCTTCCGAATGGAACGACACTCCGCAGAACGCTCGAGGCGTTTTTACGGGATGAGCAGCTCAAGCGAGGTTATCAGGAAGTTATCACGCCACATATTGCAAATCTGGAACTCTATAAAACCTCAGGCCACTATCCGTACTACCAGGATTCGCAATTTGATCCATTTGGCGTAGAGGGTGAGGAATACATGTTAAAGCCCATGAATTGTCCTCATCACCACAGGATATATTCATCAGACCTTCGAAGTTACAGGGAACTCCCCATTCGTCTGGCTGAATTTGGATCGGTTTATCGATACGAGCAATCAGGTGAACTGAATGGATTATCTCGTGTCAGAGGATTTACCCAGGATGATGCACATATTTACTGTACGCACGATCAGTTAAAAGATGAGATCAAAAACACGATCGAACTGACTCAACATGTGTTCAACACTTTTGGTATGCCGGTAGATATTCGCCTTTCATTTCGTGATGACAACGAGAAGAAATATGGCGGAAATTCAGAATATTGGGATCGTGCACAGTCAGAAATAAAAGAGGTTGCCGATGAAATGGAGCTGGACTACAAAATTGCAAAAGGCGAAGCCAGCTTCTACGGACCTAAAATTGATTTTATAATACGGGATGCTATCGGCCGAAAATGGCAGCTTGGAACCGTTCAGGTAGATTATGTGATGCCGGAGCGATTCGATCTTACGTATGTAGGTTCTGACAATGAGAAACACCGCCCTGTTATTATCCACCGTGCACCCTTTGGTTCAATGGAGCGGTTCGTAAGTATTTTAATTGAGCACTTTGCCGGTGATTTTCCACTATGGCTTGCGCCGCTTCAGGCAAAAGTATTACCAATTTCAGAAGACTATTTCGATTATGCAGATAAAGTTGAGTCAGAACTGAAGGACATAGGCCTGCGGGTTGAGACTGACAAACGCAGCGAACAAATTGGTTCCAAAATACGAGACGCCGAAACATCCAAAATTCCCTACATGATTATTGTTGGATCTGATGAGGAAGAATCGGAAACAGTATCAGTTCGACGGCATAAACTAGGTGACATTGGAACGTTTCCACTTAAAGATTTTATTCATAAATTAAATGAGGAAGTAAAACAAAAACAGCTTCCTCCATCACACAAAAGCTAATTCAAACAAATACTGAGGTAACTTATCGCAAGACGACGAATACAACGAAGAAAACGGAATGATGACCGGCCGAATATCAACGATGAGATTCGAGCTGACGAGGTTAGGTTAATCCGTCCTGACGAGGAACATGAAATAGTGCCCCTTGAGCGCGCACTTGAGATTGCCGAGCAATTTAAGCTCGATCTCGTTGAAGTTGCTCCAAATGCCAAACCACCGGTTTGTAAGATTATCGACTTTGGCAAATTCATGTACGAGAAGAAAAAGAAAGAGAAAGAAGCCAAAAAGAAACAGCATACCATTCAGGTTAAAGAGCTGAGATTTCGGCCACAAACGGATGATCACGATTTAGAATTTAAAACGAGACATGCTCGTGAATTCCTTGAGGGCGGTGATAAAGTGAAAGCGACCGTACAGTTTCGGGGACGTGATATGCTCTATACCGAACAAGGAAAAGAGCTTCTTCAAAATCTGGCCGAAGAACTGGAAGACGTTAGTAAGGTTGAATCCAATCCAACAATGGAAGGACGTCGTATGATCATGGTTCTTGCGCCTGAAAAAAATTAAACATCGCTTTATTCAGGAATTAAATATTCCTATATTTCTAGTCTTTAATTTTTCAGGAAATAGAAGAAGTTATGCCTAAAATGAAATCCAACAGTGGCGCTAAAAAGCGATTTAAGCGAACCGGTTCCGGAAAGCTTAAGCGTAAAAAAGCTTATAAACGTCACATTCTTACAAAGAAATCACCAAAAAGAAAGAATCAGCTCGGGAAGAGTACTCTTGTTCATGAAAATGATCAAAAGTCGATAGATAAACTCCTGCCCTACAGCTAATTTTTCTCAACACTAACTTTTAAAACGTTATAAAATGCCACGATCAAGAAATTTGGTGGCTTCCCGTCGCCGTCGCCGGAAAATATTAAACCAGGCGAAAGGTTACTGGGGCAGACGTAAAAACGTTTACACTGTAGCTAAAAATGCGGTAGAAAAAGGTCTTTTGTACCAATACCGCGATCGGAAAAATCGTAAAAGAACTTTCCGCAGGCTCTGGATTACACGTATTAACGCAGCTGCCCGGTTGAACGGAACCACCTACTCAAATCTCATCCACGGTATGAAAACCAACGAGATGGAAATCAACCGGAAGATGTTAGCGGATATCGCAGTGCGTGATCCAGAAACATTTTCTGAAATTGTGAAAGAAGCATTGAAATAAACGCTTCTCAACGTATTTAAACCGACAGCTTCATTCATTTGAACTGTCGGTTTTTTTATATTTATACGCTGATACAAGCTTCTGATTCACCGGAAGCCCTCAATTCATACATAAAACTTTACCGGTCAACTCTTTAATTGATATGATTGAAAAAATTGGGACTCTGAAAAAAGAGATTTCATCATTTACTATTCTGAATAAAGTAGATCTCGAGGAATTCAGGCTGGAGTTTCTTTCGCGAAATGGAAAAATTCAGGAGATGTTTAAGTTGATGGGATCAGTTCCAAATGAAGAGAAAGCGATGGTTGGCAAGTCCATGAACGAGGTTAAGAATCTTGCTCAAAAAAAATACGACGATGCCAAAACCAAACTCCAGAAAAGTGCGAAGAAATCATTCGGTGCATCAGATGACATCTCACTGCCGGTACCTCCACGCTACACCGGGTCGCTTCATCCTCTCACAAAAGCACTCAACGAAATAAAACAGATTTTCCTGAGGCTGGGATTTAATATTGCAGATGGCCCTGAACTTGAAGATGATTTCCACAATTTTACCGCCCTGAATTTTCCGCCCGACCATCCGGCTCGCGACATGCAGGATACATTTTTCGTGCGGCGTTCAGATGAAAATCCTGATGAGAACCAGGTATTGCGTACTCATACATCTCCGGTGCAAATCCGGTTGATGAAAAATAAAGACCTGCCAATTCGCTCCATCATGCCGGGACGGGTATATAGAAATGAAGCTGTTACTGCAAAATCATACTTTCAGTTTAACCAGGTTGAAGGGCTTTATGTAGATAAGAATGTAACTCTTGGCGAGCTTATTGAAACGCTGGTAATGTTTGCCAAATTGATGTATGGCAGCGATGTTAAGTACAGAGTTCGTCCTTCCTTTTTTCCTTTCACCGAACCGAGCCTTGAAATGGATGTGTGGTGGGAAAACGATCAGGGCGGACAATGGCTTGAAATTTTAGGAGCCGGTATGGTGGACCCTAATGTGTTCGATGCGGTAAATGTGGACACAGAAATATATACCGGTTTCGCATTTGGCATGGGTGTCGACCGTATTGCGCTACTTCGTTACGGTATTGATGATATCCGTACACTCTACGAAAATGATATTCGCGTTCTTCAGCAGTTCAAGTAATTCTCACACCGATCACAAAAAAGATCTTCATTTTACTTTATGAAAATTTCTGTAAACTGGCTTAGACAATATGTTGAAACCGACCTTTCTGATAATGAAATAGCCGATAAGTTAACGCTTCTCGGACTTGAAGTAGAAGAAATCGAACGAACAGGCCACGATTTTGAAGGCATGGTTGTCGGTCATGTCGATAATGTTCGCTCCCACCCCAATGCGGATAAACTCCGGATTTGTGATGTGAATATAGGACCTGATGTGTCTCAGATTATTTGCGGTGCTCCTAATGTCGCTGCAGGCCAAAAAGTTGCTGTCGCTACTGTGGGTGCAACTATGCCGGAACCGACCCCCAACGGTGATTATCTCACTATCAAAAAAGTAAAATTACGCGGTGAAGTCTCAGAGGGAATGATATGCTCAGAAGCTGAGCTTGGGCTGAGTGATGACCACTCGGGTATCATGGTACTTGATGACTCTTTAGAGCCCGGCATTCCATTGAATGATGCCCTCGATATTAAACCGGATACAATTCTTGAAATTGGCCTCACTCCTAACCGGCCCGATGCCGCTTGCCATATAGGTGTTGCCCGTGACTTGGCAGCTGTTCTCAGAACCAAACTGGATCATCCCTATGACGAAGTTGACGGCTCGGATAAGGATTTATCTGATCACATTGCCATTACAATCAAGAATTCAGATAAATGCCCGCGTTATGCTGCTTTTATGGTGAAAGACGTGACGGTTAAAGAGTCACCAGACTGGCTAAAAATGAAACTCCGAGCGATAGGTTTGCGCCCGATTAACAATATAGTCGACGTCACCAATTTTGTGCTGCACGAAGTTGGCCAGCCACTGCACGCTTTTGACTATGATAATATCGCAGGGAAAAAAATTGTTGTTCAGGATTTTGACGAAGAAAAGGAATTCGTCACGCTTGATGATAGCACACGAAAAGTTTCTGCGGGAACATTATTTATTTGTGACGGAGAAAAGCCGGTAGCGATTGCAGGTGTTATGGGTGGTGAAGAATCTGAGGTAAATCCCGAAACAACCACCGTTCTGATTGAAAGTGCATATTTTGACCCATCTTCGATCAGAAAAGCGGCAAAAAAGCTATCTCTTCAAACGGACAGTTCTTATCGATTTGAACGCGGTATTGATCCGACGCTTCAACTCAAAGCCGGCAAGCGTGCAGCTGAATTGATTACTGAAGTGGCTGGCGGAACAATTGTAGACGGATATAAGGATGTTCATCCCATCAAACCAACAAATACAACCGTTGAACTTCGTACCTCAAGAGTGAACCACCTGCTGGGTACAGATTTACCCCAATCAGAGGTTGTTGATATCCTGAAGCACCTGGAGTTCGAAACCGCAGTAAAAGATGAAGATATAGTAAGCTGTGTGGTACCCTATTTCCGTCCTGATGTGACCCGTGAAGTCGATCTTATTGAAGAGGTAGGCAGGGTTTTCGACTACAACAATATTCCCAAGCCAAAATCATCTCCTTTTGTTACCCCGGAGCCTCTTACTGACTGGGAAGAGCTGAACAATCGCATTCGCTCGATTGCTGTATCACTTTCATACAAAGAGATTTCAACCAACTCACTTCTATCAAAGAAGGAAGCTGATTTATTGAGTGATGAGTCCAAACACCTCGTCACCATCAATCCGGTTTCGCAAGAAAATACAACGCTTCGTCCGTCACTTGCTGGCGGATTTCTTAAGGCCGTGACGTTTAATCTTAATCGAAATGAAGACAGGCTGCGATTTTTTGAAATCGGGCATGTATTTGAAAAATCAGATGCGGGCACATGGATTGAAGGTGTTAAAGAACATTCGAGACTCCTGATGGGCCTTGCCGGTTTTAAAACTATAGAAAGTTGGACCGGAAAAGCCGAACCATTCACAATATTTGACCTAAAAGAGGATCTTGAAGCTTTATTCGAGACACTTGGTGTCCGTGATCAGCTTATTCAAAAAGCCGATGACAATTATTCACTTACATACACCTATGATGGCAACGATGTGGCAACACTCTCCATCATTGATGACAAAGTCCGAAAGGGCTTTGATGTCGATGAGGATGCATTTGTCGCCGAAGTAGATATTACACAATTGTCTGAACTTGATTTAATTTCAAGCGACATCCGATACAATAAGGTCTCTAAATATCCTGCCTTTGATTTTGACGCGGCATTTGTTGTTGATTCTGACATCCGGGCAGGCGAACTGGAACAAACTATTCGTGAAGAAGCAGGTTCAGCTCTGAAATCAGTTCATGTTTTTGATGTGTATGAAGGGGAAAATATCGGCGATGACAAAAAAAGTATTGCTTTTAGGCTTTCTTTTTTAGATTCTAATAAGACCCTGACGATCAATGATGTGGAACCAATAGTTAAAAAAGTTGTACAACAATTAGATCGTACCTATAACGCAAAGTTAAGATCATAGACAGGTTCTTATGTCTGAAATTGAATCGCAGCAAGAAACGTTTTCGAATTATTTAGAACAAATACGTAAACAAGTTGCGCTTCTGAAAAAGCAGAATAAAGATTTAAAAAGAGAAAATCTTAAGCTCACCGAGAAGCTTGAAAAAGCACAAAAGAAACAAGGAGATATTTTCTCAGAAATAAGCGAGTCAGAACGTATTGCTATGCGTCACCAGGTGAAAAGTCTTATCAGCAAGATCAATAAACACATCGATCAATAGAGCCATGCAAGCTATCAAAGTAACAATTTTAGGAAAGCAGATCCCCCTGAAGGTTGAGGATGGTGAAGTTGAAAGCATGAAGCGAATTGCTGATTTCGTGGATGAAAAATTCAGGATGTATCGCCAGGAATTAACCAACCAGCCAGATTCCACCGCTATGATACTCGCTGCTCTAAGCATTGCCGGTGAACTATTTGAACTTCGCCAGGAAATTCGTGAAGTCGAAGACAGTGAAGTTGATCTCATGAAACAGGTAAATTCTGAGATGGAAAAGCTTATCGCAGAGTTTTCTTAATTGTTACCCCCTGGAATTAGATCCTCCGGGAAATGGTTAAATCACAACTATGTATAAAGGAGAACGTTTTAATAGTTATACCCACCTTGCAGGTTCCATTCTGTCAGTCATCGGTTTCATTTTCCTGCTCTACCTGGCATTTACGAAAGGCGATGTCTGGAAAATAACCAGTTTTGCCATTTATGGTTTTACCCTGATGATGCTTTATACGTTCTCTACTCTGTATCATAGCTTCCAGGGCAAATTGAAAAAGATTTTTCAGAAACTCGACCATATTTCAATTTATCTGCTTATTGCCGGTTCTTACACCCCGTTTACACTAGTCACACTCCGGGGAGAAACCGGATGGACGATATTTGCCATAGTGTGGGGCCTTGCCACACTGGGTATTATTATTGATCTGATTCCGAGTAAAGGACATCGTATTTTTCCGCTGATTATATACTTACTGATGGGTTGGCTTGCCGTAATCATTACCGAACCACTTATTGAAGGGTTAACTACACCCGGCTTTTACTGGCTCATCGCCGGTGGAATGTTCTATACGTTTGGTGTGATATTCTACGTGCTTGACTCCCAGCACCGATTTTCACACGGAATCTGGCATCTCTTCGTTCTGGCCGGAAGCCTTAGTCACTTTATTACGGTTGCGGCTTACGTTGCGTAAGAACCATTAAACTTAACAGCACCTCATCCCGGACTCCGGTCCGGCATTATTTGGTTGAGATAATTCACTTACAAATTTATCGGCTTAATTTCGTACCTTTCCCACCTTTTGTAATTCAACCATCAGTATGTCAAAAAAGACTGCCAAGATATTTTTTATCGCTGATATTGTAGGCGAAGCCGGTCTCACCTTTCTCGAGACCATGCTCCCTCCACTTATTGAAAAACACTCCCCGGACTTTATCATTGCCAATGGTGAAAACTCCCACGAAGGGCGAGGCATTAACCGGGAGATTGTAAAGAATTTATATGACCTCGGCGTAAATGTTATTACAGGCGGCAATCACTCCTTCGACAAGTGGAAGATCTTCTCCTATATGAAGAGCGATCCGAATCTGCTGCGGCCGCTTAATTATCCGAAAGGGAATGCCGGATATGGATACGGAATCTATGATATACCTGGCTCCGATAAAAAAATTGGCGTGCTGAATCTTCAGGGCCGTACCTACATGCAGCCAATCGATGATCCGTTTTCTACATCAGACTGGGCTATTCAAAAAATAAAAGAAGAAACCGACATCATTTTCGTGGATTTCCACGCAGAAGCTACGGCTGAAAAAATTTCAATGGCGTGGCAGCTTGACGGACGTGTTTCCGTTATGGTAGGCACACATACGCACATTCCAACCAACGATGCCAGGATTTTTCCAAATGGAATGGGATATGTTACGGATGCCGGCATGACCGGCCCTTTCAACTCCGTGATTGGCATGAAGAAAAAAACATCTATCAACCGATTCTTACTGGGTACCCCACAGCGATTTCACGTTGCGAAAAAAGATAACCACTTATGCGGCGTTCTTGCTACTGTAAACCTTGAAAGTGCAAAATGCACTGAAATCAATTCCATCATTTTTCCAGAATTTCAGAATAAAACTGAATGACACCTCAACCCCACCCTGTTTTACAGGCACAGCATATTGAAAAGAGTTTTAAAGACGACTCTGAATCTGGACGTCTTGAAATATTGACCGATGTTAATCTCACCATCGGAAAATCAGAAATTATTGCAATTATTGGATCAAGCGGATGTGGCAAAAGCACGCTTCTGCATATTCTCGGCGGGCTCGACAATCCGAACAATGGCAGAGTGGAATGGAGTGGTCAGTCGATTTATGATCTGAAATCGGATAAGCTTGCCGACCTTCGCAATCGAAATGTCGGGTTTGTTTTCCAATTTCATCATCTCCTGCCGGAATTTACGGCCATCGAGAATGTGATGATGCCCGGATTCATCAGCGGCACCCCTCAGCAAAAAGCAGAAGTAAAAGCATCTGCCCTCCTGGAACGTCTTGGGCTTGGCAAACGACTGACTCACCGTCCATCACAGTTATCAGGCGGCGAACAGCAGCGGGTATCAATGGCTCGTGCACTCATGAATGAGCCGTCATTAATTCTCGCTGATGAACCGACCGGGAACCTGGATGAGTCAAATACGGACACAATTCTGGCCCAGCTCTTTGAACTCCGTGAAGACCGTGAACTTTCAATTGCCCTGATTACCCACGAACGGGATATTGCCGAACGCTGTGATGTAATTTATGAATTGCAAAATGGCATTCTTCACAGGCTGGACTAAATACAGTTTTCCACTTGGTTAAAACATCAAACAGTGATAACTTTCACAGCTGTAATAAAAAATAATTGATCGCAATTTTATATGAGTAAGGGACTTAAAAAGGAAGAATTAGAAAAGGATATTCTCATTGAATATTCTTCGCGGTTCATGTATTTCTACGAAAACAACAAAGCCACCGTTATTGGTGGTGGAATTGGCCTTGTATTGGCTATTGGACTCATTATTGGCTATTTCGTTTATTCAGGCCAGCAAGAACAGGAGGCTCAAAATTTACTCGGTATTGCTGAAGAGCAACTTATGATGGGAAATTATGATACTGCCCTCTATGGTAATGAACAAGACTTTACACTTGGATTTGAGCAGATCGCAAATAACTATCCGGGCACAAATGCAGGAAACCTCGCCACGTATTACGCTGCTGTTTCTGAATTTGAACTCGGTAATTACGAAAATGCCCTTCAAAGAATGCAGAACTTCGACGTACCAGAAGGAATTATGGGCGTTGCACCACTGAGCCTGCATGCCATTTTACTATCTGAACTTGATCGGTACGAAGAAGCCGGTGAAAAGTATGTTGAAGCAGCAGAGTGGAATGAAAATGTATCCACTACTCCTTACAATCTGATGGAAGCCGTAATTGCTTTTAATGAATCCGGAAACACTGACCGGGCACTTGAGATCACAGAAGTAGTGCTTGAAGAGTATCCCAATAGCCGACAGGCGGCAGAAGCAAAGCGTATGAGAGGTTTGCTGACCCGACCGGCCTGATGATGTAGTTTTTAAATACCAGGATTTTCAAAAGTCCGATATCTTAACAGGTATCGGACTTTTTTGTTTATCAAATCTTTTTCCAATAAGCAGATACGTCAAATTTTCTCTTAATCGAGAATCAATGCTCAATTTATTGTAAATTACTTATTGAACTTGAACCACTAATGGAGGGAGTATGAGAGTTTTAGGAATTGTTGTCTTTTTTGCGGGGCTGTTTTACACATTATATTCATTCTTTTACGAGCCAGCCATAAAAACCCCTACATCAGGTCTGGAAATCTACGTGGGGATACTGGTGATAATTACAGGTGCCGTTACATTTTTACTTACGAAGAAGGATAAAGAAATACAAACAGGTACGTGAGTCAGATCCGCAATGTCTCAAAAAGACCTTGCGGATCTAAACCACGATATCTTTACATATTTCGCCGGTACTGCCCGCCAACCTCATACAATGCATGGGAAATTTGTCCAAGTGAGGCGACTTTCACTGTTTCCATCAGTTCCTCAAACAAATTCCCGTTATTCCGAGCCACTTCTTTTAACCTATCAAGAGCTTCAACCGACTGGTCTGAATGTGTCTCTTTAAATTTGTTTAGGTTATGTATCTGCTGTTTTTTTTCATCTTCGGTTGACCGGATCAGTTCAATATCCTTGTCCTCTTCAGGATTATCCTTGTCGCTGATAAAGGTATTTACACCTATTATGGGAAGTTCACCAGAATGTTTTTTGGATTCATAGTGCAGACTCTCTTCCTGGATTTTGCCCCGCTGATACATACTTTCCATGGCTCCCAAAACACCCCCACGGTCTGTAATTCTATCAAATTCAGTCAGGATCGCCTCTTCCACCAGATCAGTCAGGTCTTCAATAATGAAAGATCCCTGAAGCGGGTTTTCGTTTTTGGTCATCCCCATCTCTTTATTGATAATCATCTGGATCGCCAGCGCCCGCCGGACCGACTCTTCCGTCGGTGTAGTGATTGCCTCGTCGTAGGCGTTAGTGTGCAGAGAATTACAGTTGTCGTAAACAGCCATCAGCGCCTGGAGAGTTGTTCTGATGTCATTGAACTGTATTTCCTGCGCGTGCAGCGACCGGCCGCTGGTTTGAATATGATATTTAAGCTTTTGCGACCGTTCATTTGCACTATACTTATGCTTCATCGCTATAGCCCAAATACGCCGTGCTACGCGGCCAATCACCGCATACTCAGGGTCAAGGCCATTACTAAAGAAGAACGAGAGGTTATGGGCAAAATCGTCAATATCGAGTCCGCGTGAGAGGTAGTATTCAACATAGGTAAATCCGTTAGACAGCGTAAAGGCTGCCTGCGTGATTGGGTTTGCGCCCGCTTCGGCAATATGGTAGCCGGAAATTGAAACTGAGTAATAATTTCGGACGCTATGTTCTGTAAAATAGCTCTGCACGTCACCCATCATCTTCAGCGCAAATTCAGTAGAGAAAATACAGGTGTTCTGAGCTTGATCTTCTTTCAGAATATCTGCCTGTACGGTACCGCGTACCACTTTAATAGCCTTGGCCTTAATGTTTTCGTAAGTCTCGGCATCAACCAATTTATCGCCACTGATCCCGAGCGTACCGAGACCAAAGCCGTCATTTGTAGATGGCAGTTCCAGCCCATATTCCGGCTGAGGCAGATTTTTCTGCTCAAAAATTTTCTTAATCTTCTTTTTCGCTTCGTCCCACTTACCGGTCTCTTTCAGGTGGCGTTCCACCTCCTGGTCGATCGCCGTGTTCATAAACATTGCCAGGATCATGGGAGCCGGACCGTTGATCGTCATCGAAACGGACGTGGTAGGTGAGGTAAGTTCAAACCCTGAGTAGAGCTTTTTCATGTCATCAAGCGTACAAATGCTTACACCTGAGTTGCCGATTTTCCCGTAAATATCGGGGCGCTGATCAGGATCCTCGCCGTAGAGCGTTACCGAATCGAAGGCCGTAGATAAGCGAGCTGCCGGCATTCCCTCACTCACATAGTGAAACCGTTTGTTTGTTCGCTCAGGGGTTCCTTCTCCGGCAAACATTCGGGTTGGATCCTCCCCTTCGCGCTTAAAAGGAAACACGCCCGCCGTAAATGGAAAATAGCCGGGCAGATTCTCTTTAAGAGCAAACCGTAGTTTATCTCCGCTGTTGGTCGTTTTGGGAAGTGAGATTCGCGGAATTTTAGTGCCGCTAAGTGATTCCCTGAAGAGATCGTTTTTAATCACTTTATCCCTGATCTTTACCTCATAATGATCCTGACGATACTGTTCATATAAATCATCCCAGCCGTCAAGAATACCTTTCGGCAGTGGATCTAACCGCTCAATCCAGTGATCTTTCATTTCGGATAACTTCTCACTTATCACCGGCAATTCTTCGGGGTTCCAGTTTTCAAGCTGCTGAAGTGTCCCTTCTACCTGGTCGAGTTTCGATGCGACCTCAACCTGCTGGTCGGCCCACTGGTGATAGTTCTCAATAGTTTCGGTAATCTCAGAAAGATATCGTTGACGCTTGCCCGGAATAATCGCCTGCGTATGCAGGTCTTCAGCCGGCTCCGCGTTTTGATACAATGTCGTTTCCCAGCCCTTAGAATAATGATCGTTGATTCGGTCTACCAGTGCCTTGAACAGGCGATGCACGCCCTCGTCATTAAACTGTGCGGCAATGGTTGGATACACCGGCATCTTTTTTGGATCAATGTGCCAGTCGCCCCGGTTCCGCTGCATCTGCTTACGGATATCACGTAGTGCATCAAGCGAGCCTTTTTTCTCAAATTTATTGAGCACCACAATCTCGGCCAGGTCCAGCATATTGATCTTCTCGAGCTGCGTGGCCGCCCCGTACTCGTGGGTCATCACATAAACCGGTATGTCGGTGATTTCGGTGATCTCCGTACCGCTCTGACCGATTCCGCTCGTCTCGACGAGGATCAAATCGAATCCTGCCGCTTTGTACACAGCAATCGCGCCTTTAATCGCATCGCTGATCGATTTATTGGAGGCTCGGGTTGCCATGCTCCGCATAAACACCCGCTCCGTATCGATGCTGTTCATCCGGATTCGATCGCCCAAAAGGGCGCCTCCGGTTCGAACTTTCGACGGGTCGATAGAAATCACGCCGATTGTTAAATCATCAAATTCGGTTAGATACCGGCGGATCAGCTCGTCGGTCAGAGAACTCTTCCCTGCACCGCCCGTTCCGGTAATTCCAATCAGCGGAATGGCACTCATTTTTGTGTTGTCGAAGAAAGTGTCATCACCCGATTTCAGGATGTCATCGTCAAAGGTCAGTATATCTTTGTTGCCATTCTCTAAAGCGGAGATTGACCTTGCAATTTCTACGTGGTTTTTCTTTGATATCTTCGATGGATCAGCTTTGCGGATCTCGTTGGTATCATAGTCGCACTCCTCCATCATAAAGTTGATCATCCCCTGGAGGCCCATTTTACTTCCGTCTTCCACAGAAAAAATTCGGGTTACTCCATAATCATGCAGCTCTTCAATCTCATTCGGCACAATCACACCGCCACCACCACCAAAAATCTTGATATGTTCGCCACCATACTCCTTTAGCAGATCAACCATATATTTGAAATACTCCACATGTCCGCCCTGGTACGAACTGATCGCAATTCCCTGGGCATCTTCCTGTATGGCACACCGCACTATCTCGTTAACTGATCGGTTATGCCCTAGGTGAATCACCTCAGCCCCGGTTGCCTGCAGAATCCGCCTCATGATGTTTATACTGGCGTCGTGTCCGTCAAACAAGCTGGCGGCTGTGACAAAGCGTACGCTGTTGGTGGGCTGATATTTTTGCTGCGGAGCCTGTCCGTTCGTTTCGGCTTTCGTTGTTGGTTTGTCTTTTGTTGCTGCGTCAGACATAGAAATTTATTCTTTTATAGTTCCTTTGGAAGCGATTTCACAATATAAGCATTATAAGGGCAAGACGTAATGGGGAAGTGAAAAGTGAAAAGTTTAAGACTTGTCAGCACCTACTGGATCTGACAGCGTCCCTCAATCTAGTCACAACTACCAGACAGTGTGGAAAACTGAAAAGCGAAAGTATTTCAGAGAGAATTTAGAAAAATTCTGTCAGCGTTTGAAGAATTTCGGACAAATGATATGAGATGGAATCTCATTTTGAACCGAAACACTTACAGGACCTACACTGCAATATTGCGGTTTCGGGCGCTGTCGGGTTTCTCACTTCTCACTTTTCACATCTGCCTCACTCTCCCCATTCAAATAACTTATCGTCCGCTGAGGGAATGGAATAACAACTCCTTCCTTATCAAATCGTTTTTTGATTGATTCCAGCAGTTCACACTCCTGAACGAAAGCATTCGCAGGATCTGAAGCCCAGGCCCAGGCCCGGAGGTTTATTGAAGATTCACCCAGCATCACAACCCTGACCATCACTCTTGGAACCCCGCTTTCAATATCTTCTTCAGACCTGACATCGATATTCAGAGGATGATTTTCAACTTCTTCAGCCATTATCTTTTTAGCTTTATCAATATCTGAACCGTAACTAATCCCAACATTGATAAACTTACAAAGCTTGTCATCCGTGTAGTTTGAGTTCACCAGAATTTCATTGCTGATGACGGAGTTGGGAATAATAATCCGCTGATTTTCAAAATTCCGGATAATAGTATGCCGCAGGTTGATATCTTCCACAATACCCCGCAGTGTATCTTTTACGGTGATCCGGTCATTGATTCTATACGGCTTAAACATCACGATAAAAATACCGCTCACAATATTTCCGAGCGCCTGCTGTGCTGCAAAACCGACCACAACCGCCAAAATGCCTGCGCTGGCCAACATCGATTGTGCTACATGTTTAAGCGTTGGAATATTCCAGATTGCAAACCCAATCCCTGTCAGATAGATAACCGCCAGCAATGCGTAGTACATGAAGCGGTAGTTGGTGGTGTCTTCAAGTTCCGTATGAACCCTCGATTTTTCAAACCGTTTGAAAGCACGCCTCAATAAGAACTGAGCCAAAAACATAAGCAACAGAATAACTGTCACTGTAATAGTCAGGTTTGCCTCATCATATAGCTGTGTTAAAAAATCAGACATCTCTTAAAATTTAAATAAGTTGAAAAATTAAAAATATTATTCGATTGTGGATACACTATCCTGGGGCACACTTTGCAGCGGGTTGTCTGGTACACCTGAAAAAACAACATTCACTTCAGATGTAAAACCTTCCCTCACAGGTATTTCACTGCGCATGAAATAGGGTTCGGGTGCCTGAAAAGGAATTATAGTTCCGGGATTCCAGTCAGCTCCCCCGTATGTATTTCTATAGATTTTTGCCGTATAGGATATGGGCGGCAGATTCGTGATTTCAACAGACCCGGTAAATACAGTGTCGACGTTTACCTTGTTGTTTTCATCAAACAGCATTAAGTGAGTTTTGGTGGTTGTATCATCATCTGCGGGAATAAAATCGATACTTCCAAGCTGGTTACGCTGCCAAATTTCGGGCTGAAGCGTTCTTCGCTCTGCAAATTCAGGGTCCCAAACCCCAAACTGATACCTCACTCCTGTCTGCCAATCCCCTGATGGAGGAAGTATGCGCAATCGGTTTTTCTCTATCTCCACAAAATCATAATTTGGAATCGCATTTTCACCCTCAAAAACAATTAGGGAATCCAAAATAGCTGGTTCATCAATAAATTTTGAATAAATAACTTCAAACGGTTCATCAGGAAACAAGCCGACATCAGCATTGTCAGTTATGATCCGCAATCGGGTTGTATCAGAGACAGCCGATCCGGGAAAGGGATCTATATCACTGCTCATCGGGTTATCAGCGTCATCAGCAAAACCTGATTGTTGAATAGTGAAAAACTGGGATTCCTCAATAGGTGTTTCAGCCTGAGAAAATACGATATTCGGATCTGACTCGTCTTTATATAACGGGTGCGCTACAGTATAATCGTTGCCTAGCGAATCCAATACAGTGAGTACCGCATCATCACCCCAAAAAACCTCTTCGGAGATCCTGAGTCTGAGCCTGATATCAGTCAGGAGTCCAACTCCATCCAGCCTTGGAGAAACAGTATCGGGTGTTGAAATATAAATATTACCCAGATTTCGTTCAGCCCCCTGTATAACTTCAACTGTTTCACTATGAAATGGCTGAGCTCTCTCCCTTTCGGGATTCCATCGTCTGTCGCGGTTTAAATCTTTCACCCAGATAGCACTATAGGTTCCTTCTCGAAGATATGAGAAATCAATTTCGCCGCTTGTATCAGATTGAGCGACATAATTAGCCTGTGCCGTAAAATCAATAGGTTCCCTGAACAGAAAAACCCGCTCACCGGCGTCAACTGAACCTTTGTCGGCATCTCTGAGACGTGCTATAATTCGCCCTTCGTCAATCACCGGTCCTGTAGAAAAAGCGAGATCAAAAGATGACCCAATGGAATTTCGACGCGTATCAGCGACATCTGAGCCTAATTTAACCAGTATAGTCGTGTTTTCAGGCAGTTCATTATTAAACTTGACGATCGCAGTTTTCCGCTTGAAATCCACCTCATACAGAATACCAATATTGGGCTCGATGGTTACATTTTGCCGGACGGAATTTCTGTCGGGAAATTCAGAAAATTCAAACCGCACTTCATCACCCTTAAAGTTGGTGGTACCCACCTCAGGTACCGTATTTACAATTTCAGGGGGTGTGCGATCGGGTGGGCCGCCCGATGGACCAACCGGTGTGGCACAACTTCCGAGCAATAAGCAAAAAAGCACACTAAGAGATAAAACGGGGCGTAGGTGATTCAAATCAGGCATTTTGGAATGAAATATCAGGCCAAATATACTGAAGATTTTGTCTATATCTTAGACCTATCGATGACTAAGCTGTTTCTTTTACTTTACCCATATTAATGACTTCCATATTTTTAATCTCTCCTGCTGAAACTTCAAACCGTACTGCGGTTCTGTATACGTGAAACCCATGCTTTCCTGCTGCACCCGGGTTTACAAATAACATGTTACCGTTGGATTTATCCCTCCCGACTTTCAAAATATGGGAGTGTCCGCAAATAAACATTTTTGGAGGGTTATTTTCAATCTCTTCACGGATAGGTATACAATATCGGCCGGGCACACCACCTATATGAGTCATCCATACATCAACTCCTTCTCTGACGAACCGCTGATGGAGCGGATACTCTTTTCGAATATCTTCGCCATCAATATTCCCATAAACACCTATCACGGGTGCTATCTTTTCTAATTCCTCGGCAATCTTAATCGATCCGAAGTCCCCGGCGTGCCAGATTTCATCACAATCACTAAAATATTCCGAAATATCAGGATCCAGATAATTATGAGTATCCGATAATAACCCTATCTTCATATGGTAGAATCTTCTTTATTTTGATAATATGAAACCCTTCAGAGGGGTGCAATCACAATTACCATTAATTATTGAGACTTAATACTTCTGTTAATGCAGCATTTTTTTAGCATTATTATTGTGACCTGGAACGGGCTTGACCACCTTAAGACATTTTTACCGTCTGTTTTAGATACTGATTACCAGAAATTCGAAGTTATTATTGCTGATAATGCTTCAACCGATGGAACTAGAGAATGGATCCGGAAACATGCCCCGGAGTGCAAGATTATTACATTTGATAAAAACCATGGCTACTGTGGTGGAAATAACAGGGCAACCGCTGACGCTAAGGGAGATATTTTACTATTTTTAAATAATGATGTGCGTGTTAAACCAGACTGGCTGCAACAGCTTGATCACTCTTTTGAAGATTCAAAAACCGGCGTCGTTCAGCCCAAGTTATTAAATCATCTTCAACCATCACATTTTGAATATGCGGGAGCTGCAGGCGGTTTCATTGACTGGCTCGGATACCCATTTTGCCGCGGACGTTTGTTTGAACATACAGAAAAAGATACTGGTCAGTATAACGACGAAACACCAGTTTTTTGGGCGAGTGGGGCGGCACTGGCAATTCGAAAGAAACTTTTCAAAAATCTTGGCGGCTTTAATGAAGAGTTTGAATTTCACATGGAAGAGATCGATCTCTGCTGGAGAGTGTGGCACTGTGGCTATCAAGTTCAGTATCAGCCGGAAAGTGTCGTTTACCATTTAGGTGGCGGCTCCATGCCAATGGGCTCTCCCCGCAAAGTGTATTACAACTATAGAAACAGTTTACTGATGCTTGCCATCAACTTACAAGAGCATCGTCTCCCTAAACTCTTTTTAAGATTGTGTCTGGATGGCGTGGCCGGCATACGATCGTTGTTTCAATTAAAACCTTTGGAGACACTTGCCATTATCAAAGCTCATTTTGGATTCTACAGGCGACTGCCATCAGCTAACCGAAAACGATCTGAGTTGATATCTAAAGATACATATACTGCGATTTCCGAAGCACCTGTCTATCATAAACTGATTATAAATGAAGTATTTCTAAAAGGGAAAAAACGATTTTCAGAACTTGATGATGATTTCTTGAGTTAACATTTATTTCAATTTCAATTCCCTCTATTTTTTCTAAATGGAATTTTATAGTCTCATGATTCTGTTAGGTGCTCAGCTCTACCAATAACTACTTTGGGTTTCATTATGTCGATCAATGCTTCTTATGACTTGATTATTGCGGGTGCAGGTGCATCAGGGCTGAGTCTTATACGGAACCTTATGAATTCCAAAGATCTAAGCCAAAAAAATGTACTTCTCCTTGATTTGTCTCTATCCCCCACTGATGACAAAACATGGTGCTTCTGGGACGATTCTCACCTGCCGGATCCAGGGCTTATCAGTCATTCCTGGAAAACGCTCGAAGTAAGGGCGTTTGGAGAACTCTACAGTGAAAAGTTACAAAAATATGATTATCACTGTTTGCGCAGTCATGACTATACCTCCTCCATTCTTGAGCAAGCTGAAAATCATCCGAATGTTACCTTACTGGAAGCATCTATAAATGATTTCTCTGAAGATGAAAACCGTGGTGTTGTTCATACTGATAAAGGCGATTTTTCTTCTGACTGGATTTTCCAAAGTGCATTGCGTCCAAAAAGTTTTTATAAGCAAACGGTGGATGTAAGTTTGAAACAGCATTTTCTCGGGGCAGAAATTGAGACATCTGAACCCATATTTGATCCGGATAAAGTGATGCTGATGGATTTCGATACATCACAAAAGCACGGTCTAACATTCTTTTATGTCCTGCCCTACTCAGAGACAAAGGCACTCGTGGAATACACTTTTTTTACTGAACATCTGCTGGATGAAAAGGAGTATCTTCGCGGTATTGAAGCACATCTTTCAGAGCGGTATTCTCTAAAATCCAAGGATTATAAGATTACAAGAACAGAGACGGGTGCCATACCAATGGAAGATCGCCGGTACCCAGCCTGGTATAATTCAAGAGTGATGAATATCGGGACCATTGGTGGTCTAACAAAACCATCGACAGGATACACGTTTACCCGTATTCAAAAGCACTGCAAGAAAATTGTCAGAGCTCTGGAGAATAACGAACAACCACCCATTTATAATAAATCTCCTTATCGCTTTCGGGTCTACGACATGATGTTGCTTTGGCTGTTGGAAGCTGAACCTGAAGTCTGTAAAAAAATATTTCACGATCTTTTTGACCGAAACAGTTTCGACAGAATTTTACAATTTCTCGAAGAAGACACACACCTGTTTCAGGAAATATCTATTTTTTCTTCACTGCCCTATATCCCGTTTTTTAAAGCTATCTATAAAATGAAACACCGGATCCTCACCGGAGCTTAGATACATGCGACATTCAGACAAGCGACTCAATCTGATTACTGCCGTTTCTGCACTGGCATTTATTTTAGGAGCACTTTTCTTTCCCTCAGCTCTTGAAACTGCATCAATCTGGCTTGTTGTTTTATCAGTACTGGTTATTGGCATCCCTCATGGTGCAATTGACCATATTATGGCAGCGGAACTTTATAGCCTTAATCAAACACTGAAAGACCATCTCCTGTTTTACGCAAGCTATTTAATTGTCATGGTCATTATTGGCGCCCTCTGGATCATACTGCCGGAAGCCGGAATGGCCCTTTTTCTAATTATTTCCATTTACCACTTTGGACAGGCTGATATGGAAGATTTTATAAAAAAACATCATCCGGTAAACCGCCTGTTTTATCTCTCACGCGGCCTCCTGATCATCGGGCTGATAGTATTTTCTGACCCGCTGACAACTTATCCCATCATGGCAGATGCGATGAGGATTGATACCATGGTGTTTTCTGAATTTATGCCAGCGGCAAATCCATCTCTTTGGGCCGTGATATCGATATATTATGTTACAGCACTTTTAGGAGTATTTACCGGCTGGATCGATAATAAAATAAAATATCTGGCCGACAGCATTCTCTTGACCATTTTCTTGCTCATCACAGGCCCTCTTATAGGGTTTGCAATATATTTTGCACTGTGGCATTCTGCAGGACATATCAATGAAATGAGAGAATTTTTTGAAAGCAGAGGCAAATCCCTTTCAGTTGCACAATTCTACAAAAAAGCACTGCCGTTTACGCTGGTTTCCATTGCAGGTCTTGCACTTCTTTTAATGATAAACGTGCAGATCAATCTGGAGAATCAATTCTTATCTCTCATGTTTATTCTCATCAGTGTACTGACATTACCTCATATGCTTATTGTTGAGAAAATGTATGCCGAAAAAACACTATCAGACAGTAATTGATATATTTATTCGGCGAAGTACTGACCCTGAAGAAAACAGGAGTTTAGATTGGAAATCAGTTCTGCTTTTTCAGATTGTACATCACTTTAGGAATAATCGATAATTTTTCCGCAGAATTCAGGTAGGCACGTTCTTCAAATACGTTGTAATTATTTTCTTCAATCTTATCCAGTATGCGGCTGTAATTTTCCCTGGCAAGAAGTACAGGAAGCCTGCTATCTTGATCCAGCATCAAAATACCTTTATCTGCTTCAATGTAGTAGCGTCGGGCTCTTTCAATCTGGAAACTCATAAACTCACAAAATTCAGGAGTTTTCTCCTTACTCAGTAACGAGTCTCTGCGAATTCCAAACTCTTCAAGCTCATCAGCAGGTAGGTAAATTCGGTCTCTTGCCAAATCCTCCCCAACATCACGGAGAATATTTGTCAGTTGCATGGCAATTCCGAGATCTACTGCATAATCAAGGGCTTTTTTATTTGTGTAGCCAAAAACCTCGCTTGTCATCAGACCCACTACTGAAGCTACCTTGTACGAATAATCATAAAGTTCGTCAAAAGTATTGTAGCGTGATTTTTGAAGATCCATCTTGACACCTTCCAACAGTAAAAGCGGCAATTCCAGTGATATCTCATACCTTTTTAACGTATCAGAAAAAGCAATTAAAATTGGGTCATTCTGATTAATGCCTTTGTAGCTATCTACAAGATTATTCTTGAAAATATCCAGTCGTTCATAAATCTCAAGGTGACTAATTTCGTGATGTTCAATTAAGTCTTCAGCTTCATCTACCAGGTCATCCAGATACCTGCATAAGCCATAAATAGCAAAAATACTTCGCTGTTTATGGTTAGGTAAAAACCTGGTAGCCATATAGAACGTCTTTGCGTGCTTTTTAGTGATGGACCTGCAGTGTGAATAGGCCGACTGAAGGCTTTGATCATCCAATTCAGATATGACACCTTTATGAAAATGAGTTTTTTCATATATGGGCCTGAATAATGATATTGGAAGACGTAAAAGACTGTTCATTGAGGTGTCGTGTCGAACTTACAATTTCGTTTTTTTCTGATAAAGCTTAATTAACTAATGTTAAGCAATAAGAGTTTCGTTCCTGAATTAAGAATTAAAGTATTTATGTTGATATAAATTCATTATTTTCGCTAACTATAATAACCAACTACTAGTTTTACGTAACCAGTCCCTCTTAAGCCACTTTCTTCACATGTCACGTCAGAAAAAAATAACAATCTATCAGGTAGCACAAAGAGCCGGTGTCGCGATATCCACAGTTTCCAGGGTTCTTAACAACTCACCAAACGTTTCTCAATCTACAAAAGATAAAGTTAATGAGGCGATTAAAGATCTGAATTTCCGGCCTCAGGTCAGTGCCCGAAATCTGGCTAGCCGTAAACCACAAATGCTGGCAATTGCGGTTCCTTCATTCACAACACCTTATTATACAGAAGTGTTGAAAGGAGTAAAAGATGAAATCGGTGACCTTGACCTGGATATAGTAATTTACAATACAGGTTCTAAAAATCCCGAAGAAGGTGTTGAAAACTTTTTCAACCGTGGAACTGCTGATACAATTATTACGATCAGTATTGATATTACAGATAAAATACACCAGCAGCTTCAGTCATCTGAAATACCGATAGTGCTGATAGGAAGCTCCCACCCTGAATACAATTATTTTGAGCTCAACAACAAAAAAGGAGGATTCCTCGCAGGAGAACACGTTGTAAAACAGGGGTTTAAGTCGATGGGAATGATTCTTCCGGCAGTAAAAACAAAAGCTTCATCGTATCGGCATCAGGGGTTTATTGATGCTCTCAGGGAATTTAAAATGCCCGTAGAAGAAAAGTTTTTCATTCGTGGAGAAAGCACCAAACATGCTGGATTTACTGAGGAAGCGGGCTTTGAAGCAATCTATCACTTTGATAAGATGGGTGAGTTCCCGGAAGTCATTTTCTGTGCGAACGATACTCTCGCAATTGGCGCTTTTCACGCCATTAGTAAACTCGGAATGAGCATTCCGGAAGATATCGCCCTGATGGGATACGATAATATCAAATTTACAAAATACCTTGATCTCACTACTATCGACCAAAAGATGTATAGTGTTGGTGTAGAAGCGACCAAACGCCTGGCGCAGATCATCAGAAATGATGATAACAATAAAATCCAAAAAACGATTGATCCTGTTTTAATTGCACGGGGATCAACCAAGCGTAATAAATGATTTCAGACAAAGAGAAGCAGCACCACCTTCAGAACTGTATAAAAACAACAAATTGTAGTGGTTTTGGCAGCCCGTATCACGGAAAAGTCAGAGATGTTTATACTCTCAACAGCACCACGCTGGGCATCGTCGTTACTGACAGGATTAGTGCATTTGATCATGTAATGACGGAGGCTATTCCCTTCAAGGGTCAGATACTGAATTTGCTTTCTAAGTTTCAGTTTGATGCAGTCTCCGACATCCTTCCAACCCATGTAATTGATGTTCCGCACCAAAACGTATTGATTGCGAAAAAATGTGCTCCGGTTCCAATTGAAGTGGTCATCAGGGGATATTTAACGGGCCATGCATGGCGAGAATATAAAGCTGGTAAACGAACTTTATGCGGCGCTTCACTTCCGACTGGTTTGAGGGAGCACGATGCATTTCCTGAACCAATCATCACCCCTGCAACCAAAGCTCAGGAAGGACACGATGAAGATATTTCTCCCCAGGAAATACTTGAAAAAAATATTGTGTCCGAAACCCTTTGGAGAGACATTGAATCAAAAGCTTTTGCTCTTTTTAAAAGAGGTTCTGCTATAGCCGAGAAACAAGGCCTTTTGCTTGTGGATACAAAATATGAATTTGGCATTGCTGACGGTGAACTCACCCTGATAGATGAAGTGCACACAACAGATTCCTCCCGCTATTTTTACAAAGAGGGATATAAACAGAGACAGAAAGCCGGTGAACCCCAGAAGCAGCTGTCAAAGGAATTTCTAAGAGAGTGGTTGATGGAGAAAGGGTTTAAAGGAGAAGAAAATCAAAGCCCCCCTTCGCTGCCAGATTCGTTTCGATGGAGTGTTTATGAACGCTACAAAGAGCTTTATGAAGTTCTTACAGGACAATCGTTTAATCCTGTAAGTACAGTTGACTTTGACGATGATTTATCGGACATTTTCGACAGCTACAAATAAAAAATCCCGCCTGATCAAAGGAAGGATTTTACTGTGTTCTCAAATACACTTTTTTATAAAATGCGCCGAACCATCATTCGGTGCATTTTTTTTGTCTATCAAAATTGTTTAAATAAAAAACCCCTTCCGGTCAAGGAAGGGATTTTACTGTGTTCTCAAATGCACTTTCTCAAGTGCAGTTATCCGATCCATCAATCGGATATTCTTTCAATACTGTTTCTAAAATCTAACTGTCTGTTTGGATAAGGTGATTGAAAAAAATCATCCCATCCTATTCTTTTGTAAACCATCCTTCGCTTTTAGCATTAAAAATGCTGTAATTCAATAATTTCCAAACGAAGAGATGACTTTATATTGAACTTACTTTCTTATCGTCAGGATATATGAAATCCTTTAGCTTGGAATCGATATTTGTTTAAAAACGTCTACTATTCTTGTTTTTAAAGATGAGTGACAATTAAATTCTGACTAAACACTCTCTTGATTTTAGAAATGCTATTTCAGCATTAAACTTTTTCTGCCGAATGTCAGAATCCTCGTCTATAACATTGACTGTAAAATGATCGTAGTTTAATCATTTTATGATGTTTAGATAGGTTTATGAAATGAAATTTAAATGGATAGAGCTTGCTGAAGCAGTTTTTATATTTTTACAAAATCGTCTCATACTTCAGTATGGAGCCAAATCTCTCAACTAATACGGTAAATGAAATGCACAGCAATTAAAATTTAGCAGAGCTACATGGGGGCTACGCGACCGTGTTGTGGCTGTATGGTAATTTCTTCGACAAGTGTCCGTGCTGAAAGCTTGGTCATTTGCACAATCAGAGCAGATACATCTGATGGATTGATAAGCTTTTCAGGACTCATAGTCGATTCATCCCAGGATGGTGAGTGTGTTTGACCAAGGTTAATGGCTGTCACGCCAATATCTGTGCTTTTTAATTCGTCACGAAGTGATCGGGTATATCCGAGAAGTGCGTGTTTTGCAGAGGAATATGCGCCACTTTCACCGAGCCCCTGAAGTGCACCGATCGAGCAAACATTTATAATAAGGCTTCTGTCAAACTCTCTTAAAGTAGTAAGGAAACGGTTAATGACATTAACTGCCGTAAAAAGATTTAGATCAACCTGACGCTGAAATTCATCGGCAGATGTTTCAGTCACTTTTTTGTAGAGGTAGCTTCCGGCGTTATTTATAATAATACCGGGAGCTGGCATATCGTCAGGCAATTCAAGCCCGGAGAGCTGCTCTTCACTGGTAGCATCACAGGTCAGACAGGCTACGTTCGTTGCACCAGCTTTCGTGCAAAGATCTTTTGTTTCTTTGAGTTTGTCCTCACTTCGCGCAAGTAAGAGAATTGGGCGGCTCGTAGTAGCTGCGAATGTTATGGCAATACTTCGTCCGATTCCCTGGCTTGCACCGGTTATCAGAACAGATGAATGTTTGTAAATCATCAGGGTACATCTATAAATTTATGAGTCTGGAGACTAATTCCCCACTCGGGGTTTTGTTTTACATAGTCTACAATCAATTTTATAGATGATGGCGTTTCCCATTCAGGCTGTAAAAGTAACCGAGTTGATGGCGGGCATTTCTTTGCATTTTCTTCGGCCCACTGAATGTCTTTATTTTTCAGCACAACAACTTTAAGCTCGTCTACATATGGAAAATTTTCTTTGAGTGGTTTTTTAAATCGTTTCGGTGATAGCGTGACCCAGTCGAGCTGGCCAGATAGTGGAGATGAACCGCTGGTTTCGATATGGACGTCGAGCCCTTCTTGCTTCAGTCGCACCGAGAGAGCCTCCAGATTGTGGAGCAAGGGTTCACCACCTGTTATCACAGCGAACTCCGCACCGCTGTCTGCGGCACGCTTTACAATATCACCCGTTCGTGTATTAGGATGTTTCTCTTCGTCCCAGCTCTCTTTCACATCACACCACCAGCAATTTACATCGCAACCGGCAGTTCTTATAAAGTATGCAGGACGCCCGGTGTGAGCACCTTCACCCTGTATCGTATAAAAATCCTCTACAAGCGGATATTCAACATCATTCAGACGTTTAATCTCACTATCAGTTTGTTTAGCTTTTTGTTCTATTTTATACATCTTCGTCTGTATATTCTACCCAGCTTGTCTCAGTTTCCCAAACCGTTACGACCAGAGAAATTTCTTCAGGTATTCTTTGTTTGGTTTCTTTATGGATATATTCAGCAATTCGTTCTGCAGTTGTTGCCACAGGTAGTTCTTCATTTAAAACCGAGTGATCCAGCCCCCCTTTTTTAGAATCTGCTGCTGCCCATTTTAATTCCTTAAAATCACATACCATATCAGGCGAATCCAAAAACTGTGAAGGATTCAGTTTATGAGATTTTGCTTTAATGTGAACTTTATAGGTATGGCCATGCATTCGGCCGCACTTTCCGTTGTACCCTTCTATAAAATGGGCGGCATCAAACTTAAATTCGGTATTTAAAATCCAGGTTGGCATAAATAAACTTATCTGCTATAAAATCTATAATCTGTTCAGGTAGTCTAAAACAATGTTGATAAAGCATTTCCTTCAAGCGTTACCCGAATAGCCTATAAAAATAACTAATTTACGGAAGCAAATCAGATTTCATTGCTGGAAATCCAACATTATGGACGCAGACGACCGAGCATTCTTGGAAACGGTATTGTCTCACGAACGTGGGTTAAACCGCAGATCCAGGAAACTGTACGCTCGAGGCCAAGCCCGTATCCGCTATGCGGTACCGATCCATACTTACGGAGATCAAGATACCAGTCAAAAGCTTCTTCCGGTAAATCGTGCGCTTTAATTCTCTCAAGCAACACATCGAGATTATCCTCACGTTCACTCCCACCAATTATCTCCCCATATCCTTCCGGTGCAAGCACATCGAGGGCCAGTGCCAGTTTATCGTCTTCTGGATCACGTTTCATATAGAATGCTTTAACCGCGGCAGGATATCTGTGGACCATTACCGGTGTATCGTATTGCATTGTCAGAATAGTTTCATCACTCCCGCCGAAATCGTTACCCCACTCAAAATTGGCGGCCGATTCTTTCCATACCGGGATATTTCTAAGATCTTCCTCAATTTGATCAATCCTTGAATGGATCTCTTTCACCCGTTCATCAATCTGAGCTTTTCGCCATTTCTTAGCTGATCCATGTTCCTTTTTTATATCCTTCAGTTCCTGATTTATCTCTTTCTTCTCAGACTCACGGTCCTTCTTCATCTGATCAAGCATTTCAGCCGTTTCTTTACTCTTTAGCTGATCAACCGCCTCGGTATAGGAGATCTGTTTAAAGGGGTCAGATACTGCTCTTTCAAGAAATGACGTATCCCGCTCAAGAATTTTAAGTTCGGATTCGTGTTTTTCAAGTACAGAGCGAATGATGAACTTGAGCATTTTTTCAGCAAGCTCCATATTCATCTTCAGATCATAAAATGCCATCTCCGGCTCTATCATCCAGAATTCGGTTAAATGGCGACGCGTTTTGCTTTTCTCAGCCCTAAATGTAGGACCAAATGTATACACTTTACCGTGAGCCATTGCCATCGCTTCCGCATAGAGCTGTCCGGACTGTGTGAGATACGCTTTCTCATCAAAATAGTCTGTCTCAAAAAGCGTTGTAGTTCCTTCCGCTGCGTTTCCGGTAAAGACCGGGGCATCCATCTGGATAAATCCTTCCTGCTGGAAAAATTGATGAATCGAAAATATTATTGTATTCCTGACTTGCATGGCCGCCCACTGGCGCTGACTTCTCAGCCATAGATGGCGGTTTTCCATTAAAAATTCCACTCCGTGTTCTTTTGGGGTAATCGGGTAATTTTCTGCAACCTGGTATACTTTTAAGTCAGTTGCATGCAGCTCATAGCCTCCCACACTTCGGTCATCTTTTATGACTTTTCCGGTAATTGAGAGTGAACTTTCCTGCTTCAAAGTGCCTGCAGCTTCAAAAACATCATCGGATACCTCCTGTTCTGAAACGATGCACTGGCAAAGTCCGGTACCATCCCTTAGTTCAAGAAAGTGCAACCCTTTGCTGCTTCGGCTGTTATAGATCCAGCCGTTAAGCGTCACAATCTCATCTTCGTGGTTTGAAAGTTGATTTATAGTCGTCATAAAGATTTTATTTACTGGAATAAATAATTTGATTCAAGAAATCAGATTCTGGCGAAACCTGGCATTAAACACTTATTTTACTTCAGGAAGTAAAACAGTTTCAGAAAACAGTGTCGGATCAAAAAACGATTCACTGAATTTCAAAAGATCATCTGTTGTAACAGAGTTAATGTTTGAAACAAGTTCATCAAGTGTAACAAACCGTCCAAAGTAAATTTCACTTTTTGCCAGACGAGTCATTCTGTTGCTTGTGCTTTCCTGAGAAAGAAGCAGCTTGCCTTTGAGTTGTGCTTTGGCTTCTTCAAGCTCTTGTTCGGGTATTTTTTCTTCACGTATCTTTTCAAATTCGCGTGTAATAAGTTCGCGAACATGATCTACATACTCTTTATCGGTTCCAATATAAACGCCAAACAAACCAGAGTCCGTATAGGACTGATTGAAAGTGCCAATAGAATAACAATAGCCATATTTTTCACGAATATTTTGATGAAGCCTTGAACTCATTCCACCACCGAGAATAGTGTTGGCAAGTAGCAAAAGGTACTTATCAGGATGATCATAGTAGAGACCTCGCCGCCCTGTTATCATATGGGTTTGCTCAATTGGCTTGGTAATCGTTTTTTTAAAAGGCGTGTACTCCGTTAATGGCTGATTCATCGGAGCAGGTTCGCCGCTGTTTTTCACATCCATCACGTTTGATACGAGATTTACGACCTCTTCGTGATCGATATTACCCGCTACAGATACAAGCAAGTTCGAAGGTTTGTATCGCTCCTCCATATAGTCGAAAAGATCTTGCCGGGTGAATGCTGACACCGTGTCTTCGAAACCAATCACTGGACGACCAATTGGATGCCTGTCGAAAGACTGCTTACTAAACTCCTCAAAAAGAGTATCCTCAGGACTATCTCGATACATTTTCATCTCTTCTATGACTACTTTCTTCTCTTTTTCCATTTCCTCTTCAGGAAATGTAGAATTCTTAATCATATCTGTCAGAACATCCAGTGCAACAGGGAGTTTTGTATCAAGGCATCGGGAATAATAGCAAGTATATTCAGTTGAGGTAAATGCATTAAGGTACCCGCCGACAGACTCCATACTCAATGCAATATCGTACGAAGACCTGTTATTCGTTCCTTTAAAAAGCATATGCTCAAGGAAATGTGTGATACCTGCCTGTTTTTCAGATTCATTGCGGCTGCCTGTTTTAGCCCAGATACCGACGGTTACACTTTTAACACTTTCAATTTTTTCTGATACAATCTGCATGCCATTTGGCAAAACAGTTTTCGAAATAGACTCAAGTTCGCTGACTTTTTCCATAAATAGTTGATTTATCCGCCTTTGTTTACACAATTAGTTATAAGAGGCGTATGAAAGAGAATGTGTTCTTTAATTGAAACAAAAATAGCGCCTTCTGTTCAAAGGCGCTATTTCAACTCATAACAATCGTTTAATTGTTACTCTTCTTCTGGCTTCGGAAGCAGAGCTTTTCTGGAGAGGCGTAGCTTTCCGCCATGCTCAACTTTCAAGAGTTTTACTTCTATTTCGTCGCCTACAGATAAAATATCGTCCACGTTTTTCACATGGCTGTGATTAAGTTCAGAAATATGAAGCAGCCCTTCTTTGCCAGGCACGATTTCAACAAACGCGCCGTACTCTTTAATGGCTTTGACGGTACCTTTGTAGGTTGCGCCTTCGTCCAACTGACCGGCAACGGCCTGTATACGTTTCTTGGCAGCTTCAGCTTTCTCGAGAGAATCAGCAGTAATGGTAATCTGACCTTTACCTTCATCATCTTCCTCAATCCAGATTTCCGTATCGGTTTCTTTCTGGAGTGTTTGAATCACTTTACCACCAGGCCCAATCACAGCACCGATACTGTCGCCGTCGATTGTCATATTAATAAACTGTGGTGCATGCTCAGAAATTGAGTCTCTTTTTTCAGAGATTGTCTTCGCCATTTCGCCAAGAATATGGAGCCGACCATCATGTGCCTGCTTAAGTGCTTCTTCAAGAATTTCAAAAGAAATTCCTTTCACTTTCATATCCATTTGAGTAGCAGTAATACCGTCGGCTGTACCGGCAGTTTTAAAGTCCATGTCGCCCATGAAATCCTCTTCACCACGAATATCGGACAGAACTACCGTGTTGTTTTCACCTACAATCATTCCCATTGCAATACCTGCTACAGGCTTCTTAAGTGGAACACCGGCATCCATCATCGCCATTGATCCACCGCAAACGGTAGCCATGGATGATGATCCGTTGGATTCTGTAATATCGGAGCGTACACGTACTACGTACCCAAACTCTTCCCATTCAGGCATAAGCATTTTCAGCGCACGTTCTGCAAGATGACCGTGACCAATTTCACGTCGCCCGGGACCTCTTAAAAATCCAGCTTCTCCTACACAATATGGCGGGAAATTATAGTGGAGCATGAATGTTTTCTCCTCTTCAAAGAAGAGTGTATCCACACTTTGTGCATCACGCTTTGTACCCAGTGCAATAGAAACGAGGGCTTGTGTCTCGCCGCGTGTAAAAATTGAAGAGCCGTGTGCTCTTGGCAAATATCCGACTTCAGTCCAGATTTCACGAATATCCTGGGGAGAACGTCCGTCGATCCGGCGTTTTTTCTCAAGGATCATATTTCTTAGTTCACGCTTCTCCATATCACCAAAGAAATCTGAGATATCACCTGAAGCGTCTTTGTACTCTTCTTCTGAAGTAATCTGCTCAATGACTTCATTCTTTAGATCTCTGAGCTGATCATTGTACTCTTCTTTTCCGAGACCGGTCGCGATAATTTCTTTAAGCTTGTCGCCGGCGTGTTCCTCAACTTTCGCTTTCAAGTCTTCATCAACAGGCTCTGCAACGAATTCTCGTTTTTCAGCGCCAATCTCTTCGCGAAGTTCTTCCTGGAACTGGCAAAGTTTTGCAATAGACTTATGCCCTTCTTTAATTGCTTCGAGCATTTCCTCTTCGGTGATTTCCTTCATCTCACCTTCAATCATCAGAACACTGTCTGCTGTACCGGCAACGATAATGTCCATGTCACTGTTTTCCAGTTCATCGAGAGTAGGGTTGATGATAAATTCACCATCAACGCGTCCCACACGAACCTGAGACATTGGCCCGTCAAAGGGAATACTTGAGATGTGAGTAGCCGCAGATGCACCGAAAGCACCGATTACGTCTGGTTGGTTCTGGCCATCTGATGAGAATACCTGACAGATATATTGTGTTTCATTCAGATATCCGTTGGGATAAAGCGGCCGAAGACTTCGGTCAATTAATCGACTTGCAAGGGTTTCACCGTCTGACGGCCGCCCTTCTCTTTTCATAAAGCCGCCGGGAAATTTACCGCCTGCTGTGAAACTTTCTCTTAAATCAACAACCATTGGGAAAAATCCCTGCCCTGGTTTTGGTTCTTTTGCGCTTACAACGGTACACAGTACCATGGTCTCACCCATAGTTACCATTACGGCTCCGTCAGCAAGTTTAGCAAGCTTTCCGGTTTCAACGCTTAACGTTTTGCCGGGTGCGAATTCGATACTTTTCTTAATAGGATTCATAAACTGTTTTTCTGTTCTTTTCTCGGTTTACAACTATTCAGCGGATAGGTCATACGGAGCGAAGAGAATAGTCAAACTTCGTTCTAAAAAAAAAGCACGCCTTTTACTGCGTGCTTGATTGGTTATTTTCTAATACCGAGCTTTTGAATAAGCTCACGGTATCCTTCAATATCAGTGTTTTTCAGATAAGTAAGCTGTCTTTTACGCTTACCTACAAGTTTGAGCAGGCCACGTCGCGATGCATGATCAAGTTTGTTTTCTTTCAGATGTTCCGTCAGGTGATTAATACGCGCGGTCAGTAGCGCAATCTGTGCTTCAGTAGATCCTGAATTTTCTTCAGATCCGCCATACTCGGTTATTACTTCTTGTACTTTTTCTTTACTTATGCTCATTTGGGAAATATAAAATGTTCTATTAATTAACAGCTTATGAAAATAAGCTTAATTATCTTGTTTTGCAATATTTGGACGCTTCGATTTCAGGATCTTTTCCGCTTTTGATTTATCTCTTTCCAACTGTTTTTTTAGCTCATCGATACCGCTGAACTTTTTCTCGTCACGCAGCCGTTTAACAAACTGTGTTTGAACCTCCTTTCCATAAATATCCTGGCCAAATTCAAAAATGTGAACTTCCACGGTAAGGTCTTCACCTTCAAATGTGGGCCGCTTGCCAATATTCATCATAGCAGGATAGTACTCACCATCAACGCGAATCCAGACGGCATAAACACCTTTCTTCGGAACAACCTTTTTTGTTTGATCAACATGAATATTTGCGGTTGGAAATCCAATCTTGCCGCCCCTCTTATCTCCGTGTACAACAGTACCATGTAATATATAATGACGTCCCAGAAATTTCGTAGCTTTTTCTACATTACCTTCATCCTGAAGTGCCTTACGAATGGACGTACTGCTTACGGTTTGATTTTCAACTTCCTGGCGGGTTATTACATTGGCCCGAAAGCCTAGTTCTTTTCCAAGAGATCGAACGGTTTCAATAGTTCCTTCACGGTCTTTACCAAACTGGTGATCATATCCGATGATAAACTCACGCACCCCGATCTTTTCATAGATGATATCTCGGATGAATTCTTCAGAACTTAAAAGTGAGAAATCCCGATCAAATGGAATAACAATCATTTCATCAATACCCAGATCTGCAAGTAATTCACACCTTTCTGAAAGCGTACTCAAAAGTTTGATGCCGTCTAAGCCAGGGTTTATGATATCACGGGGATGAGGATCAAAGGTTACAATGACACTTCGTGAAGAGAGCTCATTTGCTCGTTCCACAACAGACTTGATCAATACTTTATGGCCTTCATGTACACCGTCAAACGTCCCCACAGTTAATACTGTGTTTAAATTTCGGGTAGCATTATCAAGCATGACCAGTTTAGACATAGCGTATCAGCTTTTAATATATTGATCAAATTCTTCGGTTGTCACTGCATCGTCAACATTAAAATCACCTATCCGCGTTCTTCTGAGTGAGGTAACATGGGCCAGGCTTCCGGCGGCATGACCTAAATCATGTGCGATCGAGCGTATATAAGTTCCTTTTCCACAAACTATTTTCAAATCAAGTTCCGGAAAACGTTCATCAAGAATTTCTATGCTTTTTACAGTAACCTGACGGGGCGGAAGCAAAACATTTTCTTCTCCGCGGCGTGCTTTTTTATATAATCTTTCACCTTCTACACGAATTGCAGAATAGATTGGAGGCAGCTGGGTGATTGTGCCGATAAATTGCTCTTTTATAAGATCTTCAATATGCGACGTTGTAATGTGTTTCCATTCGGCCGTATCGTCAGCAGGTAAAGCTGCATCATAACTGGGTGTGGATTCACCGAATTTTACGGTTGTAATATATTCTTTCTCACCATCCTGAATTTGTGAGACTGTACGTGTTGCCTTTCCAGTACAGAGAATAAGAAGGCCTGTTGCGAGCGGGTCAAGAGTTCCGGCATGCCCAACTTTTTTAGGCGGGATGCGATTTCTAACAAAGTGAACCACATCAAAACTCGACCAATCAATAGGTTTATCAACAAGCACAGCCGCACCGCGGATAAATTGATCCTGTGGAAAATCGATTATCGTGTGCTTTGAAACGATCGGCAGGTCTTTTAACGGTATGACCTGTTTTGCCATACCATTTAAGACTCAGTATTATCGCCTTCGCTATCACCGCGCTGCTTTCGAACTTTCGCGAAAAGCTGTTCCATTTTGTTTACGTATTCAGCCGTGTCATCTTCAAAGAATAGAAGTTCAGGAATCCGGCGAACCTGGTTTTTAATCTTACTTGCAAGCTCGTAACGGATTTGATCCTGGTTATCATCAATGAACTGATAAATCGTTTGTGGGTCACGATCTTGCGAAAATACGCTCAGATACACCTTGGCAATCGACAAGTCGGAAGTGATCCGTACTTGCGTCACCGTAATGAAGGTACCTGAAGGCTGGTAATTTTGTTGTAAAATACTGCCAAGGTCTTTCTGTATAACAGATGCGAGCCTTTTAGTTCGAATGCTCATAAACTCCTACTGCGCGTCTTCTAATTTACGCTTCTCTTCTTTAATTGTGTAGCTTTCAAACTCATCGCCAACCTTAATATCATTGAAGTTGACAATACTGATACCACACTCGTAGCCAGATTGCACTTCTTTTACATCATCTTTAAAGCGCTTGAGAGAGTCAATTTCACCGTCCCAGATTACTACACCATCTCGAATAATTCGGATCGGATCGTTTCTGTGAACTTTGCCCTCTGTAACATAGCAGCCTGCAATAGTTCCCACTTTGGAGACTTTAAAGACCTCGCGGACTTCAACCATTCCTTTAAGTTCTTCAGATATTTCAGGGCTCAGCATACCTTCCAGCGCGTCGTGTACTTCATCAACCGCATCATAGATAACGCTGAATAGTCGAATATCTATACTTTCAGCTTCGGCAAGTTTCCGTGCAGTTGCACTCGGCCTTACCTGGAATCCGATAATAATTGCATCGGATGCTGAAGCCAGCAGAACATCAGATTCTGTGATCGCACCAGACCCGGTGTGAATAATGTTCACCGACACCTCTTCCGTACTCAGTTTCTGCAGAGCACCGGAAAGTGCTTCGATTGAACCGTCCACATCGGCTTTAATAATAATGTTGAGCTCCGATACCTCTCCAAGTGCCATTCGGCGCGAAAGATCATCAAGAGTAAGATGTTTGGTTCTTCTAAGTGATTGCTCACGTCTGATCTGCTGTCTTTGATTGGCAACATCCTTAGCTGTCTTCTCATCAGAAGGAACAACAAGACGATCACCCGCCTGAGGAACCGTATCAAATCCTGTTAGCTGAACGGGTGTGGATGGCCCTGCTTCTTTCAAACGGGTACCATGTTCGTTTTCCATAGCTCTTACCCGGCCAAAACAAGGTCCGGCTACAAATGGATCACCTACTTTAAGTGTTCCGTTTTGAACCAGGATATTTGCTACAGTACCCTTACCCTTATCAATCCGTGATTCCAGAACTATTCCCTGGGCAAGTCGATTTGGATTGGCTTTCAATTCAAGCAATTCAGCTTCAATGAGCACTTTCTCAAGTAAATCATCAATTCCTTCTCCGGAATGTGCTGATACCTCCGCTACCTGCGTGGTACCTCCATATTCTTCAACTATGACCTGGTGTTCGGAAAGCTGTTGCTTGATTTTATCAGGGTTGGCACCGGGCTTATCCATCTTGTTAATCGCTACAACAATAGATACGCCGGCAGCTTTGGAGTGATTAATCGCCTCAATTGTCTGCGGCATCACAGCATCATCAGCAGCAACAACCAAAATAACAATATCTGTTGCCTGGGCACCACGGCTACGCATAGCGGTAAAGGCCTCGTGACCGGGTGTGTCAAGGAATGTTATTTTCTTGTCGTCTTCCGTTTTCACTTCGTATGCACCAACGTGCTGCGTAATACCACCAGCTTCACCAGCTGCTACTTTTGCCTTCCTGATATAGTCAAGAAGTGATGTTTTACCGTGGTCAACGTGACCCATTACGGTAATGATAGGTGAGCGAGGTTCAAGATCTTCAGGATCATCCTCCTCTTCAACCATAATTTCTTCAACGACTTCATCGGCGTCTACAAAGTTGACCTCATAGTCAAATTCTTCAGCTACGAGCTCAATTGTTGATGCATCCAGGCGCTGGTTGATGGAAACCATCATACCAAGATTCATACAGGTCGTAATAACGTCGGTTGGCTTCACATCAAGAAGGTCGGCAAGATCACTTACAGTAATGAATTCTGTAACATCCAACACTTCGTTTTCAAGTTCGGACATCTCATCCTGAAGCTGCTGCTCTTCCTCACGCTCTTCACGACGTTCTTTTCGCCGTTTTGACCGCTTGCTACCAACAGTGTCAGACTGCTTCATGCGCTGCATTGTTTCGCGCATCTTCTTATCTACATCCTCTTCATCAACTTTAGATGATTTCGATCGTTTTTTGGATTTTTTAGTTTTCTTAGATGCTTTATCTGATGAACTGCTTCTGGATGATTTTTTGTCATCATCATCTTTGCGATCTTTCCGGCGTTTTCGCTTTTTAACTTTTTTAGGTTTATCAGAGGTAAAAGAAACCTTACCTACAACCTTTGTACCTTTAAGCCTTCCCGCGGAACCGCGGATAATTTCTTCATCTTCTCCGTCACTTTCATCCGCTTCTGCTACTTCATCAGACTCATCTTCATCTTCTTCATCTTCATCAGACTCATCTTCATCTTCCTCGTCTTCATCATCAGATTCTTCATCTTCATCTGCATCTGAAGGCTCATCTACAATTTCTTCTTCGGTTTTTGCAGCAGTCTTTTCAGGCTCGACCTCTTCAGACTCCTCAATGTCGGTGTCAGTGTCAGCTTCATCTTCCGTTTCCAGATCAGCGACATCATCTTTCGATGTGACGTCGGATTCCTCTTCGATTACCTCAGTAACTTCCTCTTCTTCAACGGCAGCCTTTTCTTCTGGTTTAGTTTCTTCTGTTGTTTCTTTCTCCTCAACAGCGTCTTCATCAGAGACTTCTTTGGTCTCTTCTTTTACTGGCGGAGGGGTTTCCTGAGGCTCAAGGCTTAACTCGGGTGACTCGACAGATTTCTTCTCGGCTTCTTCCGCACCGTCTGATTCAGTTTTGTCTTCTTCAGGCTCCAGATCATCAATCGGCTCAAGAAAGCTATCTAAAGTGACGCTTTCATTACGGTTGGATCTGATTTGGCTTCTGCGGTTTTCGTACTCTTCACGCGCTTCAGCATGTTCTTGTCGTTTTGCCTTATCATCCCCATAAATCGACGACAGAACCTCGTACATTTCTGGGGTGATTTTTGTGTTCGGACGATTAGCGACGTCAAAATCATGCTCTCCCAGTGAATCAACGATAGTTTGGGTTGCCACATTAAATTCTGAAGCAACTTTAAATAATTTTTTAGGCTTTTTGTCCGTCATAAAAATGTTTAGTGAAATGTGTCAGATGATCGTACTCAGGTATTAAACATACCAGAAGTTACGATCATTCTTGTTCGTCCTCAAATTCGTAAGCTATGATATCGATGATGCGCTCTGCTTCTTCTTTATCAATTTTCCCTTCCGTTCTTCGGATCAGTTCTTCCTCATCCAGCTTTAAAACAGCTCGTGCTGTATCGCAGCCAATATCATGTAAGATGGCAATTGTTTCAGGCCCGAAATCAATTTCGAATTCATCGATATCAATATCGTCTTCCTCTTCAACTTCCCGGAAAACATCAATCTCACAATCTGTCAGTTTGGAAGCAAGCCGTATGTTCACACCGCCTTTTCCAATAGCTTTAGAGACCTCGTCTGCCGGAACCAGAACATTAGCGTGTTTGCCATCATCCAGAAGTTCAACTTTAAGCACACGTGCCGGCTGCAGCGCTCGTTTGATAAACTCAAACTTATCCGGAGTCCAGTTGATTACATCAATATTCTCATTTTGCAATTCACGCACTACTGCGTGAATCCTAATTCCTTTCATTCCAACACAGGCACCCACAGGATCAACGCGCTCATCGTGCGACATTACAGCAACTTTGGAGCGATCACCGGGTTCACGTGCAATTCGCATAAGCTCAATAATTCCATCAAATACTTCAGGAATTTCATTTTCAAAGAGACGTTCCAGAAACATCGGTGACGTCCGTGAAATAATAACAGTAGGATTACCACCAATTCGTTTTACCTCTACTACTACGGCGCGAATCGTATCTCCTTTTCTGTATCGATCTTTATAAATCTGCTCACTTCTGGGCATGAGAAGCTCAACACCGTTGTGATTGACCAGAATATCTTTGTTGTTGCGTACCTGGTAAACATCACCAAGTACAATATCCCCGATCCGGTCAGAGTAATCTTCAAAAATATTATCTTTTTCAATCTCGCGAATACGCTGTGCAAGCTGCTGACGTGCCATAGTTACAGCGCGTCGCCCAAAATCAGTTATTGATATTTCCTGAGCATATTCGTCATAAAGCTCCAGATCCGGATCATGTTTCTGGGCATCTTTCAATGAAATTTCAGTTACTTCATCTGTCATCTCTTCTTCCGGGACAACTTCACGGATATGAAGAATTTGTATTTCTCCCCTGTCAGCATTTAAAATCACTTCAAATGCTTCGTCAGAGTCGTATTTTTTACGAATCATGGATCGGAACACATCCTCCAGAATTGACAAAAGAAGATCTTTATCGATCCCTTTATCTTTGGCAATCTCTGCGAATGACTGAATAATTAATTTTGAAACGTCGTTTTGCATCGGTAGTGATGGTTTATAGTGTTCGGTACCGGCTATATTTTTGGGACAACTTTAGTCTCAACCAAATTATCAAAATCAGTGGTCACCGTTTGGCCGCTTTCATCTTCAATCGTAACGTTTTTATCCGTCACTTCTTTTAAAATGCCTTCGATTTTTTCGTACTCGCCTTCCTGCTTATACTTCACTTTTATTGTTCGTCCCACATTCTTGCCATACTGACGTTTGTCACTTAATGGACGACTCAAGCCGGGTGATGATACATTTAAACGATATGATTTTGGAAAAATCTCTTCGTTTTCTACCTGGAACGACAGCTCACGGCTAATTTTTGAGCATATATCCAAATTAACTCCGCCCTTTTCTGAATCAACATACACCCAAACAACATTCATATCCTGCTGTTTAAGTTCGATATCTACAAGAAACATATTTTCCTGCTCAACTAGCGGTAACGCAAGTTCTTCAATACGTTTCAAAGGGTCATTAATCATTAAAACTTTGGCTATTACTACAAAAAAAAGTGAGATCCTCCCCGGAACTCACTTGAGAATAGTAAAATATGCTAATATCCGTTAAAAACCAACCAATAACGCTATCCTATTTCCTGTATCCATGCAGGGCATGAAGCTTAATGGTTGCCGGACATCAGGAAATTGATAAGCCTCAAAAAATCAAATGTGATCGCGATGTTAATGTTATAGTATTCCAGTCAAATACCATCTTAAATTTGATTTGTTATATTATCAATCGTACCAACAAGCTAAAATTCTTTAAACGGGTTCTATGACTATGATTCAGACTACACCTTTTCATTTTGCTATTTCAATTCTTTTAGCCGGTGTTATCTCCATCTTATTGCCAGGCTGTAATGGATCAGACAGTCAGGTTCAACCTGAACCAGAAAACGGGCAAAACAATCTAACATACGAAACCCGGGTTGCCTTCGTGTCAGCTTCAGGCGATACACTTTCTGTCATCGATGCAGCCGTAGCTGATGATCAAGAGTCAAGAACTCAGGGCCTGATGAACGTATCATCCATGCCCAGAGATGCCGGAATGATCTTTATATTTGATGAAAACCAGCCCAGAAGTTTTTGGATGGCAAGCACTCCACTTTCCTTAGATTTAATCTTTGCCAACGAAGACTTCAAAATTGTGCGTATACACCGAAATGCATCGCCCTATTCGCAAGAAAGTATCGCTTCAGAAGCGCCGGCAAAATATGTTGTTGAAGTAAATGCTGGTTACACGCTTCAACACGACATCAATGAAGGCGGATCTATCCTGATTCTTGAATGATAAAGTTTGATGATAGTTGAAGCACGAACTACCGTCCGATTCAAATCAATTTTTTACACCACTGAAGTTGCCCACACGTTTCAGTGAAAGTATATTAAGTTGTTATTAGCGTTCAATCTAAACCATTCATTCTCACCCATCGGAAAGCAGGCCATGGATATACAAAAAATGACTCAAATTATTTCAGGAATCCTCTCTTTTATTGCTTTACTGGCTTTTATTAATACCTCTCCATTATTTGCCCAGCAAATGGATCTGCCGGCTGACACAGCATTCACTTCAGAAGCAACTGTAACCGTCAACGGAGAAACCATACCCTATACTGCCACAGCCGGAACACAACCTGTCTGGAACGAAGACGGTGACGTAGATGCATCCCTTTTCTATGTTTATTATGAAAGAAGTGATGTGGATGACAAGTCGACACGTCCGCTGGTATTTTCATTTAACGGGGGGCCGGGATCAGCTTCAGTGTGGATGCACATTGGGTACACGGGGCCGAGATTCCTCAATATTGATGACGAAGGATATCCTGTTCAACCATATGGAGTCACAGAAAATAGCGAATCGATTATTGATGTTGCTGATATTGTCTATGTGGATCCCGTCAACACCGGATTTTCGCGCATTCTCAACGAGGAAGCTGATCGTTCAGACTTCTTTGGTGTAAATGAGGATATCGCGTATTTATCTGACTGGATCAATACATTTATTTCCAGGACAGAGCGCTGGGCGTCTCCAAAATATCTGATCGGTGAGAGTTATGGAACAACCCGTGTTGCAGGGCTGGCTCGCAGCCTGCAAAATAGAAACTGGGTCTTTTTAAATGGTGTGATTCTCGTTTCGCCAACCGGAATGGGGCTTGAACCACCGGCAATGACACCACGATCAGAAATTCTCAAACTCCCCTATTATGCTGCCACCGCCTGGTATCATGATGCATTAAGCAGTAACCTGCAACAGATGGAGCTGAACGATCTTCTTTCGGAAGTTGAAGAGTACACAATCGATACCTACCTCCCGGCTGTAGCAAAAGGATACACACTGAGTGATTCAGAACGTGATGACATCGCCACACAAGTTGCAGAATATTCAGGTATAGACAAGCAGCACGTTCTTAACCACAACCTGACGTTTGGCACCTCCTTTTTCTGGAAGGAACTTCTGCGTGACCGGGGACTCACGGTTGGCCGTCTTGATTCGCGATACCGGGGAATTGACCGCACGGATGCAGGTGACCGCTACGACCACGACCCTGCGCTTACAGCCTGGAATCACGCTTTTACCCCAGCTATAAACACTTACTTGCGGGATGACCTAAGTGTTGAAACAGATCTGAAATATAATATTTTTGGTCCTGTCAGCCCTTGGGACCGCAGCGAAAACTCGACTGCTGAAGATCTGAGACGGGCCATGGGCGAAAATCCCTTTCTGCACGTGATGGTGCAATCAGGTTTCTATGATGGAGCAACCGACTATTTCTCTGCAAAATATGTAATGTGGAATATGGACCGCAGTGGGAAAGTGGCTGACAGACTTCGCTTTGAAGGATACGAAAGCGGCCACATGATGTATCTCAGACAAGAAGACCTGGAGACAAGCAATGAGCATATCAGAGAGTTTATCAGAAATTCATTAACAGACGGCGAAACACCAGCGAAATACTGACAATAATAGTTTCTTAACGTCATCGCGGAAAGTGATTCGCGATCTCATGCCATTGCAGTGTATGAAGGTGAGCTACGACTGTAAAATACAGTTTTAACGAGATTTGGAGATGCCGCATCAGAGTGCGGCATGGCTCATTAATTATATATATGAATTACTTATTCATCGAGATAAGGAACTCTTCGTTCGAACGCGTACCCTTCATTTTCTCCAGCAGGAATTCCATCGCTTCAAATGCATTATGCTGATTGAGATAGCGGCGAAGCAGCACTACCTTTTCACGCTCGTCATCGGGTACAATAAGTTCTTCGCGCCGGGTTCCGCTTTTAAATACATCAATAGCCGGGAAAATTCTCCGTTCAGCAAGGCGCCGGTCAAGTACCAGCTCCATGTTACCTGTTCCTTTAAACTCTTCAAAAATCACATCATCCATTCTAGACCCTGTATCAACCAGGGCTGTAGCTATGATAGTAAGACTTCCGCCATCTTCGATATTCCTGGCTGAACTAAACAGCTGGCGTGGTTCTTTTAATGCTTCAGAGTCTATACCACCACTCATCGTTCGTCCCGAGTTGCTACCTGCAACATTATAGGCTCGGCCGAGGCGTGTAATAGAATCCATCAGCAAAAGCACATCGTGTCCGCTTTCAACCAGGCGTTTGGCTTTTTCAAAGACAATTTCTGAAAGCCCGATATGGTTTTCAGGTTTTTCATCGAATGTTGATGCGACCACTTCAGCATCTGTAACAGAACGCTGCATCTCAGTAACCTCTTCAGGTCGTTCATCAACCAATAGAATAATTACTTTAGTCTCCGGATTATTCTTATTCACCGCGTTCGCGATATTCCGGATAATCGTGGTTTTACCCGTTTTTGGCTGTGCCACAATCAGGCCCCGCTGACCCTTGCCAATAGGTGCAAAGAGATCAATCAGGCGAGTGGTGTATTCTGAGAATTTATTTTCGAGATTGAATCGCGTCTCTGGATAAACAGGCATCAGGTCTTCAAAATCGCCTCTGTTATCCATGTCTGTAGGAATCTGCCCATTTACGCCTTCAACACGAAGTAATGCAAAATAACGCTCGCCAACTTTCGGAGGGCGAATGATCCCAATGACGCAATCACCCTGGCGCAGCCTGAAACGCTTAATTTGTGATGGTGATACATAAATATCATCCGGGCTGGCTTTGTAGTTGTAGTTCACCGACCGAAGAAATCCATACCCGTCAGGTAAAATTTCAAGCGTGCCTTCGTTGATTAAGAACTTCCCAAGCTTTGGTATAATCTCTTCAAGCCGCTCACTCAGTGTGGGCGCGTCAGATTCCGGCAGTACATTACTGACGTGCTTCTTATTTTTTTTGTATTGGCCGCGTTTCTTGCCGCGATCTTTCTGACGATTGTCGCTGCCACGTTCTTTCTTGGAATCGTACGTTTGAATATGAGATTCTTGGCCATACTCAATATTGGGAACGCCTGTATCACGGGGGCCACTGCCTCTGTGATTCGATATGCGCTCAATCAGGCTTTCCTTTCGCAGCGCAGATACGCCCTTAAGACCTATTGATTTCGCAATCTCTTTTAGCTCTTTAACGGATTTTTTTTGTAATGATTCCAAATCAGCAGATGATGGTGTATCGGTTTGATTCTCCGACATAAGGTTTGTTTTGTTCTTGAAATATGTTCATGTAGAAAAGCGCTCAACTTAATGTAGTAGTACGCTTGAGATAAGAACTATTCTGAATGGTCTAGAAAAGGGTTTAACCTCTTAGCAATCAACAATGTTATTAATCCATTGCATCAAAGTTGTATAAAAGTAAAAACTTCCTCCAAAAATTACTAATTCTGATTTATTCTTTTGCACCCAGCTCTTTGGCAAAGAATTATCAGCCTGTAATATTATAGCATTTGGCAACAGAGTTCTTACTTCGTTTTCGGTTGCAGCTCGTTTCAACTTAAGCGGATGATAGTATAAGGCACCTATTTCTGATAGTTCAGAAACTACTTCTGATGTGAGTTTATCCTTCATCATTGCAAACACGAAACTCCATGATGATAGCGGAGCTATCTCCTTCATTTGCTGTTTTAGAAGTTTCAACGCGTCTGTGTTATGAGCACCATCAAAATACCAGGGATAATCGGAATGCACCCTTCGAAACGATGTGCCGGTGGGAAAGCGGCCCATCCATTTTTTTAAACCGTCAGTCAAATCCTGAGAAGAGACAGGCAGTTTATCAGACAGTACCTGCACGACTGCCTCAACAATTCGCCCGTTGATTTTCGCAACCAACGGCTGTTTTTCCAGATCTGTCTCCAACGATATTTCCGACGATTTTATAAGTGGGGCATCTAACTGATCTGCAATGTGCTCAACTTCAGCGAGTGCAGCTAAATTCAGGTTCCCTGTAACAACCGGAGTCTTCGGTTGTATAATACCTGCCTTCTCACGAGATATCTCTTCAATCGTATCCCCAAGAATCTCGGTATGATCCAATCCAACTGATGTAATGACTGATGCAACAGGTTGAATGATATTCGTTGCATCCAGCCTGCCCCCCAAACCTGTTTCTATAATGGCTACATCTACCCTCTCCTCCCTGAAATACCAGAACCCTATCGCTGTAGCGAGCTCAAAATAGGTTGGTTTCATTTCCCGGATAATCTCTTCGTTACCCTGAAAAAATCTCAAAAGATCTTTCTCTTTAATCCATTCACTGTTCACTGTCATCCGCTCCCTGTAGTCAATCAGATGAGGAGAGGTAAAAAGACCTGTTCTGTACCCGGCTGACTGATAAACAGATGCGAGCATTCTACAGGTAGTGCCCTTTCCATTGGTTCCGGCTACATGGATTGATGTAAATTCATCTTGAGGATTCCCGAGTTGCTTGCATAATTCCCTGATTCCATCCAGCGAAAAATTTGCTGCAGACTGTCCCTTGTCACTAAACATCGGAATGTTGTTCAAAAACGCATAAACATCATCAGGAGATTTGAACTGGCTGGTCACGTGAGGTTGTTCTTTTTATAATTTTCGAAGTCTTGAATCAGGCTGTTTATAAATTCTGAATTAGCCGGATACATGTTGTTATCAATTTGAGTAACGCTCGCAATCTCTTTAACGCTGTTACAAAGCCAAACCTGAGAAGCTTCATTCAATTCATCTGGATAGAACCTGCCTGATTTAACCTGGCCTCCGCTGCGACGAATTATTTCCATTACAATTGTACGGGTAATACCCGGTAAGATATCACATTCATCAGAAGGTGTAAAAACAGTGCCGTCCTTCTCCCAAAATATATTTGCAATAGCAGTCTCTGCTATATGGCCGTTAATCGTAAGCATCAGAGCATCATCGGCTCCGGTTTTTTTTGCTTTTATGGCTGCTTCACGATAGTGCAGCATATTACTGAGCTTAAGATTCACCGGCCTGCTTGAAGCTGGTACAACGGTGGTATCAACCGTGGATAGATGATAAGAGTCGGCGGGTGTTTCAGGAACAGATCCCACAGTTATTAAGATTGAAGATATTGGTTTTGAAACGGATTGCGTGTATCCCAATCTCTCAGTGATTGAGTACTGTATACGAACTCTGGACCTCGTATTGGTGAGAGTATTTGCTTCAAGAAGTTCTAAAATATTATTTCTGATGACCTCAACATGGAAAAATTCTTCTTCTAAACCTGTAAGGTAAACAGCCCCATCATTTAGTCGCTTAATGTGCCGCTCAAGGTGTATAAATTTACCTCTGTAGCTTGTCAACGTTTCAAAACAACCCGCTCCGTAGAAGAGTCCATCCGTCTCTGCTTTTACAGATGCTTGACTGTCATTTATGATTGAACCGTTTAAAAAAACTTTCATTCTAAAGTCAGCGGTTCAATAGTTCATGCGTTTTTTCCCGGATAGCAACTACATCTTTTCCCACATTTTGATCTACAATATTGCCATCACGATTTATGAAAAGCTGTGATGGGAGTCCAGGCACCATTAACTCCTGGTAAAGTGACGTCCCATCCAGATAGAAGAAATCATAATCCGTTCCTGCCATATGTTCTCTCACAAGTTCAGATGCGTCTCGTGACGCTGCTGCTACTACAATCAGTTCAGGATAGTCTCTTTTCAATTCAGACATTACATCATTAAGTTCCATAGATAAATCTGACCAGGTCGACCAAAAATGAATGATAACCGGTGATCCGTTAAACTGAGAAATAGATATTGAATCGCCACTGGAATAGTGATAGAGTTTCCATTCACTCAGGTCAGTTTCTTCAATTTCTTCTCTAAACGTTTCGCGCTGGTTGGATGCATAATTCAATGAACTTACAACAATAACAATTCCTGTTAAAAGCGCGCTGACCAATAAGAATGGAATAAAATATTTTTGATCTAATTTCATTGAGTTGCTGAACTTCACACTCTGGTTTGCTCACAAGATACAAATGTTGATAATCAAATTAATCGATCTTCTCTTGATTTTTGTTAACATATAAGCTCTATTCGTGATCATTAAATATTAGGTATTATGGAGCAGGTTATTTGAAGCAGATTCTAATTCATTCAATAATATTCATGCCATGTATATAGATAAGCCTACTACCTATACCGACTACTATGAACTGACTATGGCTCAGGGTTATTTTCTCGAGGGAAAGGCTGATCAACAAGCAACATTTGACTATTTTTTCAGAAAAAATCCTTTTGAGGGCGGCTATGTTATTTTTGCCGGGTTAAACGAACTCATATCTACACTTAAGAATTTTGAGTTTAAAGATTCTGAACTAGAGTATCTGAAAAACGAAGGCTTTCACTCTGAATTTCTGGATTATTTGGCTGACTTTAAATTTTCTGGGTCCATTTACGCAACACGCGAAGGCGAGGTAGTTTTTCCAAACGTCCCGGTTCTGAAAGCGGAAGGCAATATCATTGAAGCACAGATTCTTGAAACACTCGTTTTAAATATTCTGAATTTTCAGAGCCTGATAGCTACTAAGGCGGCTCGCATGCGAACGGCAGCCGGCGATGAATATCAACTGCTTGATTTCGGTCTGAGGCGATCTCAGGGGCTGGGGGGAATTCACGCTTCAAGAGCCGCAATAATAGGTGGGTTCGACGGAACTTCGAACGTCTATTCGGCCCAGCGATTTGGTATCCCCGCGGGAGGAACCATGGCTCATTCCTGGGTTCAGTCATTTGATAGCGAGCTTGAGTCATTTCGTTCATACGCCCGTCACTATCCCGATTCTACTATTCTACTTGTAGACACCTACGATACGCTCAAATCCGGTCTGCCAAACGCAATCAAAGTAGCCAGGGAACTGAAAGACGAGGGGCATAACTTGAAAGGTATACGGCTTGACAGCGGAGACCTGGCCTATCTTGCGAAAGAATCCAGACGAATGCTGGATGAAGCAGGGTTTCGGGATGTGAAAATTGCAGCATCAAACCAGCTTGATGAGCATGTAATCGGAAGTCTTATAAATCAACAAGCACCCATTGATATTTTTGGAGTGGGTACGAGACTTGTTACCGGACATGACTCACCTGCTCTGGATGGTGTTTATAAGCTGAGTTCAGTGGGTGATAAGCCCAAAATAAAAGTGTCAGAAAATGTAGAAAAAATTACCCTCCCCGGAAGTAAAACAGTTCATAGATTTCTGGATGAAGACGGAAGTTATTATTGTGATGCTATCAGTCTGGCTGATGAAAATGACATTCAGAAAATTCATCAGCCTACTTTCCCCTCTAAACAAACAGATCTATCATCCAGGGACTCCTATCCCCTCATTCAGGAAGTGATTCATAAAGGTGAGCAAACACTATCTGACATCTCAATTCCGGACAGTTCAAAGTACTGCAGGGAAAGCCTGAATAAACTCTCGGGTGAGTACAAACGTTTTGAAAATCCTCACATTTTTAAAGTCGGTATCACACCGAATCTCTTAGAGTTGCGCGATAAACTGCTAGAAGAAAATAAATCTTAAATCAACCTCTTATGAAAGCACTGTTAATTGTAGATCTTCAAAATGATTTTTGTGAAGGCGGAGCACTGGAAGTTCCCGATGGAAGTACAATTGTGCCAGTTGTCAATCAACTCATCAATTCATTTGACGTAATCATACAGACCCAAGACTGGCATCCGGAAGATCACGCATCTTTTGCTTCTTCCCATAAAGGAAAAAAACCAAATGACACAATTGAAATGGATTATGGGTCCCAGGTTTTATGGCCTGACCACTGTGTTCAGGGGTCAAAAGGTGCAGAATTTCACCCCGACTTAAATACGAATAAAAGCCAGGTTGTAATAAGAAAAGGGTTTCGACCTCAGATTGATTCATACTCTGCATTCTATGAAAATGACCAGAAGACCAAAACAGGGCTTACCGGGTATTTAAAAACGCGCGGAATTACAGATCTGTATGCAGTTGGATTGGCTACAGATTTTTGCGTGAAATGGTCGGTGCTTGATGGATTGAAAGAAGGCTTCAACATGCATATCGTGAAGGATGCTGTTAAAGGTATTGATATTGACGGATCTGTTGAGTCTGCCTGGGATGAAATGAAAAGCGAAGGCGTTCATGTGGTTCACTCGGAATCCATTTTAGCGTGAAAAAATCTTTTCCTGATAGCTTTGATTTCACAATTTTAGGCGCCGGCTTCGCTGGCCTTTCAATGACTGATGAACTATTACAGCGCGGACATTCTGTGTGCCTGATTGATGAAGCTGAACCTGGCAGCGGATCATCCGGCGCCCCTCTCGTGCTCATCAACCCGGCAACTGGAAGACGGGCTAAAATGGTTCATGACGCAAAGCAAAGCGTCGACACTGTGGTCGATCTATTGATGAGAGTTCAAAATTATGCTGGAGAAACCAAGATATTTGAACACAATGGAGTACTAAGACCCGCTCTTGATAAAGATCTCGCCAAAGACTTCAAGCGGTCTCCCAATAAATACGATTGGCCGGATAAATCATGGGTAAACTGGCTGGATAAAGATGAGTTTTCATCGAAATACAGCTATTTCGGCAGGCACTGCGGAGGGTTGGAAGTCAAACATGGTTACACTGTAAATACAAGTCTTTATATCCAATATTTGAAAGAATATCTTATTTCACGTGGCTTAACAAGCCAATTTAACACAAATGTGACTGTCGAACATGACCCGGACTTCAGATATAATATCTCTTTTCCGGACGGACGTTCTGCAAAGTCCGATCACATCATCTATGCCACAGGGTCATCAGTGATCAATAATCCCGTTTGGGATTTTCTGCCTTTCAAAACTACCAAGGGACAGCTACTGGATTTAACTTTTCAAGCCCCGCTGCCACTTCACGCATCCATTTCCAGTATGGGGTATTTCGCATTCATGACTTCTGAGCCAAACAGACTTGTGGTTGGCAGTACATATGAACATTCATATGAAAATCTGAAGCCCGACGAGAAAGGAAGAGAAACTCTTTTTAATAAACTGGAACGTACGCTGCCGGGCTTTAAAAATTTACCTCACTCTGCAAGTATGTGGAGTGGTGAGAGGATCAGTACTAAAGATCACAATCCTGTAATTGGGGAGCATCCTCTAAGAAGAAGATCTTATTTGCTAACCGGTATGGGATCAAAAGGTATGATTCAGGGAAGATATCTGGCTAAGCAACTCGCCGGCTACATCCTTGACGATGCTAAGATCAATTCTGACTTCAATTTGAATCGCTTTCAGAGCTTTTAGTAGAACTTTTTTTGCCGCCCGTGTACAATTGACCGTCTTCACCAACTGACATGTTTGACAAGTGATCTCTCTTATTTACCGAAGACAAGCGCATTTCGATGTGTTTTAAATACTTTTGAGGAATATCCTGCCTCAAATATTTGCTCCTCAGGCGTATCCACGCTTCATATTCGTCTTCCGGTTTACCATTCCACTCTTTTTGAAAATCGGTATCTACTACGTTGCGATAGTTCGGGCGTGAATAGTATTTAACCAAGCGGGCCATCAGGTAACTAAATGGCACAGCTAAGACGACAGCTACAAGTTCAAAAATCGCATAGTTCATGATACTAAATGAACTGATTTAAGCACTTAATCATTCAAGCAGCTTCACCGTTTTTCGCCAAATCGGGTATATACATTTACACAGTAAGCCGTTCGCATTTGGTGTGAATAAAATGCAAACGGTTTAAAGAATTCATTTATTTGTGCGTAATCTTAGTTTGGCTGAATAATTGCGGCCTCAGAGGAGACTACTGTAATAGCAATCAAGGCTATCATAATGAACAGGTTGATGAACAAGTTGATCGTATCAATTACTGACTCCATCTTATACGTGGTTTGAATCTCGTAATATTCAGCCAGCTGTTTTGCATTTTCACGTAATGCACCTGATTCAGCACCGAGTCTGAAACG
>CAZVEP010000001.1:7470-60611 GCA_964625635.1 uncultured Rhodohalobacter sp. | reverse complement strand
ATAGGAACGATGTGTGCCAGCGTCAGCATAATCCAGTTATCTTGCAGCCAATAGCTTATCTCAAGCGTTGCTGCGGTCATAGGTGGGAGTGCAATATCGAATTCAAGAAATAGCTCCGCAGTGGCCGGGAAAATATAACCCACATAGAAAAGTACTGTGGCTACTACAGCAAGAACTGTTACAGTAGGCATCAATAAAGAACGGCGCAGGTTTTTCTTGAATTCCGCATCTCTCTCCAAAAATTTTGCTGTACTTTCAAATACCAGTGCCATGTTACCCGATGTGGATGCCACACTAAGCATATAGGCAGCAAATTTGCCGAAAACATCTTCATGCTTTCCATAGACCTCGCTTCCCTCTTTACCATCTTTCAGATCTTTCTGGATCTCTTTAATGACATCTTTCATCTTCTTGTTTTCAGTATCCTCATACAGAAGATCAAGAATTTCATCGTATGAAAGCTGCTGGCGCAGTAGGTCGGCCGACAAACTAACAAATGTTACAATTTCGTTGGTAGGAACACCACCTTTAAAATCAAAAAGCTTTTTATTGATGCGGAGAACTTTGTAGCCAAGTTTCGTAAGGGCACGCTCCAGCTCCTCTTTATTATAAGCTTCTTTTTCGCCGGAAATTTTCTTTTTACCCGGTTTCTGTACCTTGTATTCGTAAAGCTCTTTCTTTTCGAGAGACTGTACGCTAATTCCGTTCTTCTGAACAAGTCTGTCTACTTTTGCTTTGGCATCTTTTTTGGTTCCAGCCTCAAACTCAGTCTTGATGGATTTTCCAGCCTTGGAAGTAGCTTTTAAACGAAATTTGGCCATGATACGTCGGTTAATTATAGAAATGAGATCTAAATGTTTCTGTTTTATCGGCATTTCACTGTCAAACATTAATAGTTCCTTGGCTGTAGATATAATGCTCAGGCAATATATATTCCACGCAAAAACTGATGATGCTGATCAAAAAGAATTGTTTAAATTGATCAGCTCTGTGTAACTTTGTCAATTAGTTTAAATCTATAATCTAACAACTGTCATGGCTTCGAAAGAATCGTTTCAAACATTCAAACACTCTGACAAAGAAACTGACACATTTTTAAAAGATGTGAAGGAAATGAATGTAGATTCAAGCTACTACCTTACATTGCTTGCAGGTGCAAATAATTCTGCAAAAGATGCTTTTTTCAAAAAAGTAAAACAGACGTTTGGAGATGAGCTGGAAGTCGTGGATTTGCGAACTGTTATCAGTGATATTGAAGAGGATAGCTATGAAAAGATTGATGAAATGATCTCCTTTCTGGCAGATAAGAAATATGTCTGGCTTAATCACGGTGATGAGCTGGATGGCGTTTACACAGGATTTTCCTCTTCTGTAAGACGATATGCCACTCCTCAAGAAAAATATCTTCTAAGGAAAATCACGTCCACAGAGAAAGTATATTTTATTTCACTGGAAGATCGTCATGCAGTAACAAACTTTATGCGGCGGCATGCCCAGGCGCTGATTACGTTTGAGTATCCTTCAACATTTCTGGGTAAGCTAAAGCAGATAACGCTTAACGGAAGCTCGTTTTCAAGCAGCCGCCAAGCTGTATCCTGATTTTTTGGTTTCTTAACTACATCGTCACTTTACTTTCCTGACGTGGATCCAGATCATAAAGAGAAGAAACCGTCGCCTGTATTGTTTTATACCAGTTGTTTCCGAAGTTGTCATTGATCTCGTAAAAGTCAGAAAAATCGGGTTTACGTATCTTCATCTTCCATTCTTCATTTTTCGCTTTAAAGACCGGATCAATGTGCAGAAGCTGATGGTATAGCAACATTTTTTTTGTATCTGTATCCAGCATGTCCCATAGCTCACCCGAAATTTCCACGAGATAATCGTTGCCGGAATAGTGTTTCACCTCCCTTGTAGCCTTCATACATTTGGCTGCTCTCTGTTTTGAAATGTTTGGATACACCAACAGGTATCCTACTTCAGCAGGACCCATTTCAATCTTGTTATCTTTAATGACTTCCGCAGCGATTTTCTCCATTTCAGGAGATTCCATAAGCTGCTTGTCTGTTAATTTTATTTCGCCTTCAGGTTTCAGATAGTCGTTTTCTGGCATTCTTTTTTTAAATTCAATTTTTATAAAATGATGTGCTACAAAGATAACAAAGTTGAGCTCATCATTAAAAATATCAATACTTATTTCACGGATTTTATATCCTTACTTCACCATTGAAATTTCATATATTTACGTGAAGAGGAATTAACTAAGATTTAGCTTTCATTTCGGTGAGACAGGTTTCTGATTATTTGCATTTTTAAACCAGACTAATCCCATCCTTACATTATGAAAAAGAGTATTATTGGTAGCCTTATTGGAATTGCAATTGTTGTTGCTGCAGACACAATCATCCGGGTCATACTATCCATAAGTCTTGAAAGTGAACTCTCGCCATATCTTTACAACTTATATCCCGGAATAACCTGGAGTCTTTTTCTTTGTGCTTCAACCCTGGTTACCAGCTTTTTAGGAGGTGCATTTGCGGTTACCTATACTAATCAGAAGAAAAAGCTTAATCTCATCCTATTCGGCGTTTGGCTAATGGCTGTGCGTTATGGTCAAATTCATCTCGCAATGGATCGGGAACTGTTGCTGCCAATTGTAGCACTTGTGTTTTCACTTCTGTCAATTGTGCTTGTATGGAGATTCTTCCTCAGAAAGAATAAATCTACAGTGACCGAGCATACAGAACCATCGGCAGATCCGGGTGCTGCGAATAAAAAACATCACTCGCCGAATATTAACCAGGAATTGTAGCATCTATTGCTGACAACGGTTGCTCTCGCCAAGCCGAGAGCTGTGCCAGCATTTCTCCCCTTACTTTTTCCATAAGCTCGATACTGTCATCTTCATTAAGATGATCTGTTTTGATTGGTTCCAGTACTTTTAATGTAACGTAAGCGTCAGTAGTAAAAACCCAGTCTTTTTTTGGAAGGCAATCCTGGGTTCCATCTATGACAAGCGGTAGAATAGGAATATTTTTTTGTATCGCAAGATCAAAAGCACCGAGAGAAAACCGTTTCATGCGTCCGTCACGCGATCGTGTGCCTTCTGGAAAAAACATGACTGAACAGTTATTATTCAAGTAGAATGAACACGATTTAAAGACACCTATTCGCTTATTGCTGGACGATCGGTCGACTGAGATATCCTTGGCCATTTTCATCATCCATCCTAAAAAAGGCAACTCGAAAAGTTCTTTTTTTGCGACCCACTTCATTTCCCAGGGTAAATTGGAAATCAATGGAATGTCCGCATTTGAGAGATGATTGCAAACAACGATATAGGGGTGACGTCCATCAATGTCTTCCTCCCCTTCTATCGTAATTTTCCAGTTTGGATTTACACGTGAAATAGCTGAGCCCAGTCGCCTGAAAAACCGGCCTGTCGAATAACGCACAGGATCTCTGTCGAACAAGCGAATAACTGCCATTGCCGGAAGCCATAGGATGACTAAAAGCACAATTCCCGCCCATATCAGCACGGAAAATAGTTTTTGTCGCATAGCTGATTAGAATTTCGGTATAAAGCTTTTGATGATTCCCCACACACCTTTTGCAGGCTTCAGACTATTTTTATTCCGCTCGGAAGCTTTTGATAGAGATGGCGGAATTGCAACCTTTTCAAGCTCAGCAATTTTCTCCTTTTGAATCTGCTCTTCTTTTTTACGCTCTTCAAGCTCATTATTACCAGGAGCCGTAGTTTTTTTATTACCGTTTTTTTTACTGGTTTTCGTAGCAGAAGTTCTGGATGATTTTGAGCTGCGGCTCGATCCAGAGGAAGCTTTTGTGGTTGACTTTCCTGAATTTTCTTTTGCAGTCTGGGCCTGCTTTTGCTGGCCGTTAGGCTTTTGCCGGTTACTTTTATCAGCCGACGTATCTGGTTCAGATTTACTCTGAGTTCTTTTGCTGTTCTTTTTTTGCCGGCTATCAGATTTGTCCTTACTCTGGCTCTGACGTTTGCTTTGCCCCTGGTTCGTATTCGTAAAGTCGCTCTCCCATGAAAATTCAGCAGATTCATTGAAGTTTTGCGGAAGGCTAATAGTTTTGATTTTGTTGCCTTTAATTTTCTCTATTTGCGAAAAAGTACGGCTATCTCTTTTGCTCACAAATGTTACTGCAATGCCGGATTTATCGTAGCGACCTGTTCGGCCAATCCGGTGTACGTAATCATCTGTATTGTTTGGCACATCGTAGTTAATGATCATCGATACTCCTTTAATATCAATCCCACGGGAGAGCACATCGGTAGCCACGATAACAGGTACCTGACCATTTTTAAATGCTTGAAGTGCTTTGTTTCGCTCATCCTGAGAGCGGTCGCCATGAATACTGGCAGCTTTGATACCTTCACTCTTTAGAAGCCGCTGAAGTTCATCAGTACCTTTTTTCGTCGATGTGAAAATGATACAGGAGTCCCATTTAATACTATCAAATATCTTTTTAACCAGGCTTACTTTCTGCTTACTCTTAAGCCTGTAGGCTCGCTGTTCAACAGACTGACTTGGTTTGGACCGTTCGATCTCAACAACTTCAGGATTTTTCATAATTGAGCTCGCCAATTTTTTGATCTCATTTGGCATTGTAGCAGAGAAAAGAAGAGTTTGACGTTCCTTGGGAATCCAGGATATGATCTTCTTCATATCGGGAAGAAATCCCATATCGAGCATACGGTCAGCTTCATCAAGCACAAAATACTCAAGTGTAGAAAAATCAATATCGAGCACTTTATTCTGGTCGATAAGACGACCCGGAGTGGCAACGATAATATCAACGCCTGCTTTTAGCGCTTTGGCCTGCTGCGAATAATCACTTCCGCCAATCACAGTTGAGGATGTAATACCTGCATGATACCCGATCGCAAAAATCTGTTCGTCTATTTGGGTAGCGAGTTCGCGGGTTGGACTCAGGATCAATGCTTTTATCCCCTTTCTGTCACTTTGAAGGACCCTTTCCATAATAGGAATAACAAAGGCTCCTGTTTTTCCTGTACCGGTCTGTGCTGCAGCAATAAGGTCTTTGCCTTCTGCTACGATTGGAATTGCTTGTTCTTGTACTGGGGTGGGCTCTTTAAACTGGAGGTCGTTCAGGCCGGCGATAAGTTCGTCGGATAAATTAAAATCGGTAAACTTCAAATGATTCCTTTTTTCAGTAAAATTAAATAGTAATTAATATCAGCTGCATTTATAACAGTAAAAAATGTGACTGATGACGATATAATATCAGCCATCGTTGAATGGCATGAAGCAGTTTTATTTTGTCGCAGACATTATACTTACTTTTCTGCGACATCATTAAATATAATGTTTTAAGCGCAAAGTATGAACAGTAAGAAATCTGTTCTTGGCTCTTTGGTTCACTGGCAAAAAGTGATACCTTTTAACGCTGTGTATTAGAAGCTTTTTTACACAAATGCCCTTTTCATTGGTTTTACAATGGGTCGAAAAGCATCAGCGGTTAGTATTAGCCGCTTTACGTTTTTTAAAACAGAAATATTTCAAATAATAACCTTCATATAGTTTATGAAATTATCAATTTACACAGTGCTTTCAGCACTTGCTTTCATCTTAGTAATTAATGGTTGTGAATCTCCGGGCGGTTCTGCAGAGGCATCACTTGAATCACGAATGGATTCCGTTAGTTATAGCCTTGGACATTTTTACGGACAGACTCTGGTAAATCAAGGAGTCGATTCATTGGATCTGGAAAACTTTAATGCCGGCCTGGATCAAGCAATTTCCGAAGAAGAGTCAGCTATTGACCAGACTGCAATGCAGGCACTAATGCAACGGTTTCAACAGGATATACGCCAGCAACAGCAAGCGGAACAGCAGGCATCTGCGAGCGAAAATATTGAGGAAGGCACAGAATTTCTTGAAGAAAACGCTCAAAAGGAAGACGTAATGGTAACCGATTCCGGTCTGCAATATCGCGTGATCGAAGAGGGCAGCGGAGAAAGTCCAACTGCTGAAGATGAGGTTGAGGTGCACTACCGTGGTACACTCATTTCAGGTGAAGAATTCGATAGCTCATACAGCCGTAATGAAACTGCTACATTCCCGCTGAATCGCGTCATTCCGGGCTGGACAGAAGGATTGCAGCTAATGAGTGAAGGAGCCACATATGAATTCTACATTCCGGCAGACCTGGCATACGGCAATAATCCACCACCGGGAAGTATTATTGAGCCCGGATCAGTTTTGATTTTTGAAGTAGAGCTCATTGATGTAAAAGAATAACTATTCTTTACTCTTTAGCACACTAAGAGTAACTGATTTTGAGAAACGAAAACATTAATCGCCCGGTGAGAGATTGCCGGGCGATTTTTTTATGTTGATAATCTATGGATACACTCGCTCTTACAATGAAAGTTCGCCAAAAAGCCCGTGAACTCGGCTTTGACGCCTGTGGATTTTCAAAAGCTCAGCATCTCGATAAGGAAGCCCGCCGTCTGGAGCAGTGGTTAAACGAAGGACGCCATGGTACAATGGATTGGATGGAAAGGAATTTTGACAAGCGTGTAGATCCGACAAAACTCGTTCCCGGCTCAAAAAGTGTTGTAAGTGTGATAGCAAGCTATCGATATGAGGAGAATGAAGTAGCCGACCAATTAAATGAAAGCCCAAAAATTGCTAAATATGCACGCGGCAGAGACTACCATAAGACGTTTAAAGGAATGCTTAAAAAGCTCTTCAATTACATAAGAGAGATAAACGGTGACATAAACGGTCGTTTCTTCGTCGACTCAGCCCCTGTTATGGATAAAGCCTGGGCTGAACGTTCTGGACTAGGCTGGATGGGAAAAAATGGAAATATGCTCAACAAAGAACTTGGCTCCTGGTTTCTCATAGGAGAAATGATTGTCGATATACCCTTTATTTATGATGCGCCCGTTAGCGACCATTGTGGTACATGTACACAGTGTATAGACGCCTGCCCTACAAACGCTATTTACGAGCCATATAAAATTGACGCCGAAAAATGTATCTCATACCTCACCATTGAGCTGAAAGATAAGATTCCTGACGAATACAAATCGGCGTTAGGAGAATGGGCATTTGGGTGTGATATTTGCCAGGATGTTTGCCCCTGGAACAGAAAATCTTCCTTCAGCTCTATTGAAGATTTTAAACCACGCCCTCAAATCATCACCCCGCCAGATGACAAAACATGGAGCAGCATAGATCAGGATCTGTTTGATGACCTGTTTGAAGGATCGGCTGTACGCCGGGCTACTCACAAATGGTTTACGCGTAATGCAGAGATTGCTGAAAATAATATTCAAGACAAAGAGTGATGCCAGCCTTTTAATTCTGCTTAATTAAATCATCAGAGCTTAACAAGAAACGTGTCTTCCTAAAATTTAGTTATATCAACGAACCCTAACTAACTAAAAGAGGATAACGATGCTTGACAAATTAGGATATTTAGCAGCCGGACTTGGATTCACATCAATAGCGGCGAGTATTGCTGCTTGGTACACTGAAAAGACAGATGACGAAACGGAAAATGCTCACGCAGAACGTACAGGAATTTTTATTGGCTTGTGGCCACAGACATTTTTTGCTTTGGCAACCATTCTTTTCAAACTGAAAGAGATGGGCCATGATAAAGATGCTGAGCGCATTTATAAGCGTATGGAAGCCAAGATCAATGAATTAACCAAAAAGCAAAAATCTTGATCTTATACACATGAGATAAGATTTAACAAAGCCTTTGACTGTACAAACAGCAAAGGCTTTTTTTATTTTTTCTTATTCTCACTTCCTTCTTCTGCCTCACTGCCTTCTACTTTATCAGGCGTCTTATTCTTTTCTTTCTTAACACGCTCTGAAAATTTACTCATCTTTTCTGACAAAGCCGTTTTCCCGGATTTATAATCACTCGGAACGGTACCCATGACGAATCCAATGGGCTTGAGCGAATCAACTTCGTCAAAGACAACCTTAAGACTCGCACCAATAGGTATAATGAGAATCATGCCGACAATACCCCAGATTTGAGCTCCTATAAACAGTAGTAATAAAGCTGCAAAAGCATTTATACTTACTTTATTTCCCACGATAATCGGAGTAAAAATATTTCCCTCCATCATTTGAATCACGTAAAATCCGGCCATTATTATCACCGGTATCAGGTACGAATCCATAGTAAAAAGTGAGTAGAGAATCGGCAGGATAGCGCCGAACAAAGGACCAACGAAAGGAATGACATTGAGCATTGCCGCAAATGAACCAAAGAAAATGGCATGCTCAACACCGATGATTGACAGCATGATGGAATATAAAATGGCCAAAATAAATATAACGGCTATGATTCCCGTCAGATAACCCTGAACCACAACTTTTACCTTATCAATAATATGCTTGGAGGTCTCGTACTCTTTTTTTCCTGATGTACCGAATAACTGCATGAAAAAATGCTTTAGAAAATCACGATAAACCAACATAAAAAACATTAAAACAGGAACCAGCAAGATAGACGTTAAGGCTGATGCAGCGCCGGCTAAACCACTGGTAAGAGTTGACGTATTATCTCTGATAAGATCCTGCATAGAATCCAGCAGCATTTGCAGATCAATTGCCTGCTCTATTCCAAGTCGATTCTCCAGGAATACCTGAAGATTTACAGCAATCTCCTGAAAACGTTCGCGGTATATGTCCGTATCGCTGGCAAAGTCATTTAGCTGGCTATAAAAGAAAAACCCAACGGCAACAACCAGAAGAACGCCACCTGTGATAGCTATAGGAACAGAAAGATATCTCGGCACCTTTTTATCTTCAAGCCATCCACATACCGGTGACAACAGAATGGAAAAAAAGAGTGAGAAAAGAAGTGGCTGGATTAAAGATTTTGCAACTATCATAGCATAGATGGTCAATATGATTGCTGCTAAGATATAAGTGTATGTTGCTATCCAGGAATGATTTTTAGGCATGTCTTTTATCGGAAATTAGCATTTTGATTAGTATCTCGATTGGAATTTATATTTTATTGGCCTCAAAATGTCATCAAGACCATTTATTTTGATCTCATACATAGTGGCGAGATACTGCCCCAGAATTCCGGTGGGAAATCCTTGCCGCTTAAACCACTCAAGGTAGTGAACAGGTAAATTTGTTACGTATCGACCTTCATACTGCCCAAACGGCATTTTGAACTGTACCATCCGTATTAGGAATTCCTGATCAAATCCGATTTGATCTGATTCTTCGCTCATATCAACAAGTCATGATTTAAAATTTAAACATAGTTAATTGTGTCAGTCATATCACTTAGCCACCCGTCAAATTCCTAATTTTTCCGCGTTAGCAAACCCACAATTGTCACAAATATCACCGATCCGATAATTGACCAAATGACCGGGAATTCACTTCCCCCGATATTGATGTTTAACAGTTCAGGCATGTTCAGCTGAACGCTCATCCATGAACCAAGCAGTGCACCCACAAATCCAAGTACAATCGATACAATACAACCACCACGGCTATATCCTGCAATTGACTGACCTATTGATCCGCAAATTCCGGCGATAAGAAGTAAAAGTAATAGTTCAAGAAACGACATATCTCCTCTTTATTTAGTTTTTCGAATTTAAGTTAATTACAATACCAACCGTTTACGTCAATCCCCCATCACCACACCTTCCCTTCGCGGGTCAGCTCCACCATAGTAGCCGCTATCTGTTTTTTGAATAGCCTGAAGACCACTCGTTAGTTCCCGAATGGTTATATCATGACCCATTTTTTCAAGCAGATCAATTAACTGCTGTGGATATCGGCTTTCCTCAAGGATGGTAGGGCCATTATACGCAGCAAAGTTAGGAAGGTTTATAGCTTCCTGTGCATTTAAATCCCAATCCAGCATGCCGGTTATAGCTTTTGCCGTATAGTGAATGATATCTGAACCGCCTGGTGAACCAACACTTGCAACAAAATCTCCGGTTTCTGCATCAAAGATAAGCGATGGATTCATACTGGAGCGTGGCTGTTTGTTGGGTTGAATTCTGTTTGCAATTAGCCGACCCTGGTCATCTTTTGGAGTGCGGGAAAAATCAGTCAGTTCGTTATTCAGATGAAAACCACCTGGCAAACCGGTACCGCCGTCCGACATAATACGGCTTCCAAAACCCTGCTCAATTGTCGTTGTCATAGATACAGCCTGTCCATTAGGATCAACAATGCTGATGTGTGATGTCCCTGTTTCAGGCTGATACGGGTGGACTCCCCAGAAGGCTGTTCCGTTTCCCGGATCACCTGCTGCGGCTTCTCCCATACTTTCTTCGGTAATGAGTTCTGAACGCTTCTCAAGGTATTCAGTCTCCAGTAAACTGTTCCAGTCGTTAGCAGGTGGTTCTGTAAAATCAGGGTCAGCGATGTAAAGTGCCCTGTCTGCAAAGGCTAACTTAGAAGATTCGAAATACGTATGCAGCCAGTCTGCAGTAGGCAGAGAATCTCTAAATGCTACAAATGTATGATCCGCTTCATACTGCTCGATTATTCCTAAAATCTGCATCACTGCTATATGTCCTGATGACGGAGGTGGCATGCCGCAAACAGTATAAGATTTCCAGTCATTACACATAATCTGAACTTCAAAAGATTGATCAGGGTACCTTAGAACGTCCGATACTGCCATGGATCCGGGCCGTTCATGAGACCGAACCCTACTAACGATATCCCCTGCCACCTGACGATTATAAAAGCCTTCGATTCCCTCCTCAGCTACGTTTCTCAATATCTCAGCAAGTGCCGGATTTCGGAGAAGAGTTCCAACGGATAGTGCGTCACCATTTTCATCGTAGTATAAATTCTGAGCAATGGGATCATTGCGGAGAAATTCATCTGCATCAAGAAGCCGATGAAGACGTGGACTTATGTTAAATCCTTGTTCTGCAAGTGTAATTGCGGGCCTGAACAACTCCTTCCATTCCAGCCGTCCATGCTTCGCATGTGCCTCTGCAAGCACAGCGATCGTTCCCGGTACGCCGACAGCCATCCCGCTTCGTACTGACTCTCCAAATGATAAGAGTTCACCCGCATCATTATAAAACATCTCTTCGTCTGCGCCGGCCGGCGCCTGCTCCCTACCATTGTAGGCAAAACGCTCATTATTTTCGTATGTGAGAATAAACGCTCCACCCCCAATTCCGCTCGACTGTGGTTCAACAAGTGTTAGCACCATTTGTACTGCTACAGCCGCATCAATAGCCGATCCTCCTGCTTTTATGATTTGATAGCCTGCATCCGTTGCGAGAGGATTGGCTGCAGCGACAGCAAATTCTGTTGTCTCCCAACCGGGTTTTTCAGTGTAGCCGGTCGACAATTCTGGTTGCTGAGGTATCGAATAGCTTACCTGAGATTGTGTATCAACCTGACCACAACCAGTGATAAGCGTCAATAGACTTAATGCAAACAGGTTTATGATAGTACGATAGTTATATTTTTGATTCATAAATGATATAACGGAAAAATGATTAGGTCTTTGGAATCAGATAAACAACTGGTTTAAAATTGGTCATGACAAGAGTCTTGATCAATCTTTTTTGAAAATACATGATCATGCTCTGTTTGTCACAGTATTTTTAAATTCTTTTTTAGCTTAACTATTGCTTGTCTAAAGGCTTAGGTTTGATTAAAGCAATGCAGCTTGAAACTCACAATGATAATTACTTTAATTACTCAACAAATTTGGAGATTCTTCGTACAGTTCTGAGATGGATAATTCTAAACATGTGTATATGAAACTTATAATTCGCTACACAATATTGACGATTCTCTTTTTTGTTGGATCGTCAGCTTCATTCGCCAACGATTACTCGATACCAACCATTGAGGTAGATGTAACCGTACGAGATAATGGCACAATTCAAATTGTAGAACACAGAACCTATGTGTTTAATGGAGAGTTTAGCTGGGCGGATTATCGCCTGCCGAAAAGTGGTTTCTCTTCGATTGATTCGATTCGCGTTTCAGAGGATGGAAGTAATTACATCAACGCCAATACCGAAGAGACGGGTACATTTTCTGTGTCTGAAAGCGATAATGCTTTTATTGTAAAATGGCATTATTCCGCTGAAAACACTTCAAAGACATTTATAATATCATACGTATTAGATGGTGCGATGTCTATTGGTCCGGAAGTCACAGAGTTCTTCTGGAATTACCTTGCATCGGGAAGAGAAAAATCCACAAACAGGTTTAATCTTTCATTTCGTTTGCCAGGTGAGGTTTCACAAGACTCACTCTATACATTTACCCGAAGCAAAGCTGATGATTTCAGTTTTGATTACCTGCCCAATGGATACAACGCTTCTGGAATGGGTATTTCAAGAAGACAATCTGCACGCATACGCACGCTGTTTCCGACCTCTCTTTTTGATGCGGGCAGCATCAGTATAACGGCTCCTGATCTTACACTCGGAAGTGTTTTGGAGAATGAAGAAAAATACAGGCAAGAACAGCAAGCAGCAGCTGAATGGGATGAGTTCATTAAGTCTATTACACTTGAGGCCACAATTATTTTGTGTTTGCTAAGTATTCTGATATTCGTTCTGGTCTACCGAAAATATGGTACACGGCACCCAACCTCCTCTTTGTCTACCAGGGAGACACTCGTCATACCAGGCCAGCAAGCACCGGCTATTATTGGACGATTAATGACATCGCAACAAACATCATCCAATCACCTTGTTGCCACACTTTTTAATCTGGCCCGACGAGGGTGGTTTACCATATCTGAGGAAGAGAATAAGGACGACGGATGGTTTTCGTCTGATGAATCAAAATTCAGAGTAAAAATGCCAAGTACCGATAAAGAGCCTGATGACTCTCTCCTGGCTCACGAATCTATGGTAATTGATTTTGCGAAAAAGCGAATAGCCGGAGGAGATGATACCTTTGACGAACTTTTTAAAGGGACTGAAAGTGACGTAACAAAATGGTACAAGAAGTGGCAGAAACAGGTTAAAAAGGAGTTTGACGATAAGAAATGGATTGACAAGAAAAGCTACACCGGGGTTACTATAAATTTCTTACTGCAATCCCTGCTGGTTATCGCATCTGTTGTCTTGCTGGTTAATGGCGGGGGTTTGGCAGTAGCAGCTCTGGTTTGCAGCCTGCTTTTCACAATAGCTTCCCTGGTAATCATTCGGCGCACGCCTGAAGGTCAGGAGACTCATTCCAGATGGAAAGCGTATGTTGACGGTCTGAAAAATGCTGACGAACGAACTATTCGTATGGAAATGCTCGACAGACACTTTATTTATGCTACCGCATTTCATCTCCGTAAAAAACAGCTTGAGACATTACTGGAATCTACAAATGAATCGGCAAGCAGAGTTATCCCATGGATCATTCTTACTCAAGGATCACATGTGAATGCTGCCTCGGTAGCAACTTCGATCTCAACACTTGCTGCAACCGGATCGACTTCTTTCACTGGTTCTACAGCATCAGGTACCGGAGCATCTGTTGGTGCTGCAGGCGGAGGCGCCTCAGGCGGGGCCGGATGATCATGAACAATTAGAAATGTTTGCTACTCAATATTATTATTGTACTCTTGTTTGAACTGTATTTCTTATATTGATGTTATCGGAGAAAACGCATAAACCCCATATAGATTCAAAAAAGCGCTTTTATGGAGACCCAAGAAAAACTTGACGAATTTCAGAATCGTATTGATAACGGTGAGAAAATTGAGCCAAAAGACTGGATGCCTGAACGGTATAGAAAACAACTCATCCGCATGATGAGCCAGCATGCACACTCAGAAATTGTAGGTATGCTTCCTGAAAGCAACTGGATAACCCGGGCCCCGTCTTTAAAGAGAAAAATGGTTCTGCTTGCAAAAGTACAGGACGAAGCAGGACACGGACTGTACTTATATAGTGGAACAGAAACGCTGGGAGTCAAACGTCAGGATTTAATTGAAGACTACATCTATGGCGATGCAAAGTACTCTAGTATATTTAACTACCCTACCCTGACCTACGCAGATATTTGTGTAATCGGCTGGCTGGTTGATGGCGCAGCTATTGTGAATCAAACCATGCTGGCAAAATCGTCTTATGGCCCTTATGCGAGAGCCAATCTAAGAATATGTAAAGAGGAAAGTTTTCATAAAAAGCAGGGCTACGAAATGCTTGCGAAGATGGCTGACGGCACCTCTGAACAGCAAAAAATGGCTCAGGATGCAGTAAACCGATGGTGGTGGCCAACACTGATGATGTTTGGTCCGCATGATACAGATTCTCCAAACAGCGCTGAGCTGATCAAGTGGGGTGTTAAGACCAAAACCAATGATGAACTACGGCAAAGCTATGTTGACCGGATGGTGATGGAGGCTGAAGCAATTGGTATTGACTTGCCGGATCCTGACCTGACATATAATGAAGTGTCAGGCCATTGGGATTTTGGAGATATACCATGGGATGAATTCTGGAGTGTTGTGAAAGGTGACGGCCCAATGAACCGTGAGCGTATGAAAGCGCGTCGGAAAGCTTTTGAAGAAGGCGAATGGGTTCGTAAGGCAGCAATGGAATATGCTCGAAAGAAAAAATTTAAAGAAGAAAAAGCTTCCTGACAGAAGTTAGATTTCTTTATAAAATTTCTCAAAACTGGTTTCTAACTATCGAAAAGAATAAGAATTAGCAATGTCTGAAAGATCCAATAATACAGAATGGCCACTTTGGGAAGTTTTTTATCAGCCTAAAGATGGAAAACCATATGAACATGCTGGTAACGTACACGCACCTGATGCAGAAATGGCGCTTCAAAATGCACGCGACACCTATGCACGCAGAAACGAAGGAATAGGCATTTGGGTCGTTCCTTCTGATCAGATAACAGCTTCAACTCCTGAAGATCAGGGACCTTTTTTCGACCCTGCAAACGATAAGCCCTATCGGCATCCACAATTTTATAGCGTGCCAAGAGCCGTTAAGAAACGAAAATGATTACGAATTTCGTGATACGATAAATAACATTCTCATTATTACCCACCCAAGATTACCTAAATGAGTACATTCGACACGATTCCACAAACCGAAAAAGAAGCGCTGGTAGAGACTCTTCTCCGATTAGCTGACGATCGATTGATTCACGGACACAGATTATCTGAATGGACCGGACACGGCCCAGAACTTGAAGAAGATCTTGCGCTTGCCAATGTTGCTCTCGATATGATTGGCCACGCAGCGTCTCTCTATAGCTATGCAGCTGAAATCGAAGGCAAGAATGATGAAGACTATTACGCATACTTCCGTGATGATATAGACTTTAAAAATATTGCGCTTTTAGAACTGCCTCGAGGTGACTTTTCATTTACGATTGCCCGTCAGTTTATATTCAGTGCCTATAGCTACTTTTTATATACCGACCTGATCAATACCGTTGATGATGAACAGTTCAAAGGTATGCTTCAAAAGCATCTGAAAGAGATTAAATACCACCTTCGCCACAGCCGTGAATGGGTTTTACGACTAGGTGATGGTACTGAAGAGAGTCACAAACGAATTCAAGATGCATTCGATGAGATCTGGATGTACACGGGCGAACTTTTTGATATGGATGAAGCTGATGAAGCTGCGGTCAAACATAATCTATTTTCAGACGTTAAATCATTGAAACCCAAGTGGAAAAAGATCATTGATGAAACCCTCGAGGAAGCCACGCTTAAAGTGCCTGATGATGAGCAATACATGTTTTCTGGCGCCAGGCAAGGACGTCATACAGAACATCTTGGCCCGCTATTGGCACAGATGCAGTTTCTCCGACGGTCGTACCCTGATGCTGAGTGGAAATAGTTTTTTAGATTAGAGATATGAGATACTCATGACTCAATACTCACGATTAAGTACCCAATGAAAAAAACAGAGCCCATATCAAAGAAAACTATCTGGTCGTGGCTTGAAGAGGTTATCGATCCGGAGATACCTGTGTTGAATGTGGTGGAAATGGGAATCGTGAGAGATGTTGATATTCAGGACGGAGTAACCACGGTAAAAATTACACCTACCTACTCCGGATGTCCCGCAATGAATGCCATAGAGATGGAAATCCACAAGAAACTCAAAGAGAAAGGGGTCCATAATTTTAAAGTCCTGACGGATTTCAAAGAGAGCTGGACGACCGACTGGATGACAGATTATGCCCGCAAAAAGTTAAAAGACTATGGTATTGCCCCACCTGAGGATACTGATGACAATGAAGACTTTCTGACAACTCTTAAAGGATCACAAAAAATTGTACCCTGTCCCTATTGTGATTCTATAGAAACTGAGCTTCAAAGTGAATTTGGATCAACAGCATGTAAATCTCAATATTACTGCAATGCCTGTGAACAACCATTCGAACATTTTAAGTGCATATAATATAACAGGGCTGTGAAATGTGTATATAATTTTTATCGTCGCACTTTCAAGATTTAAATCAAAATTGTAAGACTCCGTATATGTCTCTCATTGAAACATCACGTTCGGCAAATATATTTACAATAACCCTGAACAGGCCTGAAAAATATAATAGTTTTACAGAGCCCATGGGCCTGGATCTTCAAAAGGCTTTAAAAGAAGCTGAGCATTCAGATATACGCTGTGTGATTTTAAATGCAAATGGAAAAGCTTTTTGTGCAGGCCAGGATCTTCCTGAAGTTGTTGAGCGCGTTAAGGATGACGACTACAAGCTGGCAGAGACAGTCCGTACCACTTACAATCCGGTAATAAAAGCGATACGAACTCTTGAGAAGCCTGTTGTGTGTGCCGTTCAGGGAACTGCTGCAGGTGCAGGAGCTAATATGGCTTTTTCCTGCGATATTGTGATCGCCTCTCATGATGCCAAATTTATACAGGCATTCAGCAAAATCGGGCTCATTCCAGACAGTGGTGGAACTTTTATTTTGCCCCGTGTAATCGGTTCTGCCAGAACCAATGCCATGTATCTTCTCGATGAACCCATTACAGCTGAAGAAGCAGTCAGCATGGGGTTAATCTATAAGTCAGTCAGTCACAATAAACTTGAAGAAGTGACTTTGAACCTATCAAAAAAACTTGCTTCTATGCCAACCAAGGGGTTTGGGCTTTACAAGAAAGCTATCAACCGCTCGTTTGAAAATACACTAAATGAGCAGCTAGAACTTGAAGCAGATTATCAAACGCTTGCAGGAAATACTCAGGATTTTCGTGAAGGTGTGGCCGCTTTTCTCGAAAAAAGACGTCCTGATTTTAAAGGCAAGTAACCATTAAATACTTATTTCACCGCTAAGGTTGTGCTTATATTTTTGGAGTCACATTTCTCTCTCATCTCCGGGAAAGCGATTTTGATTTTGAAAATCAGCCATCCAGAACGGATACCGGCTTGGCAGAGCAGACACCGCATCCAATCTCTCTAAATCTTCAGCTGTGAGCTCAATATTTACTGAGTTAAGATTAGATTTAAGCTGAGCCAAATTTTTTGCCCCTATCAACGTGCTGCATACCCCATTTTGATGGCGGACCCATGCAAGTGCCGTTTCTGCAATAGATACATCATGAGTATCTGCAATATCGCCAAGCACATCTACAATTTCATAGCCTTTCTGTTTATCAATTGGAGGAAAGTCGAATTCATCACGCCGGGCATTTTCACCGGATGTTTCATTTTCAGGTGTAAACTTACCGGTTAGAAAACCACCCGCTAAAGGACTCCACGGGATAAACGCCAGATTTTCAGCTTCTGCAAAAGGAATCAAAGCTTCTTCAGCATCACGGCCGGATAGTGAGTAATAATATTGCATGGCCTTGAATCTGTGCCACCCACGATGACGAGCAATTTCATTAGCCTTGGCTACCATCCATGCAGGCCAGTTTGAAACTCCTATATAGCGAGCATATCCTGCATCTGCCAGATCATTTAAATTTTTCATGATCTCTTCAATCGGCATTACCTTATCGACACCATGAACATACAATAAATCAATTTGATCTATGTTGAGCCTGTTCAGACTGTCTTCAACAGAATTGAAAATATGATACCGGGATAATCCCTGTTCGTTTGGCCCATCCCCCATTGCACCACGAACCTTGGTCGAAATAAACAGTTCGTCGAGATTAAGGTTAAGATTATCGATACTGTTTCCCAAAATTGTCTCCGATTGCCCGAAAGAGTAAACATTAGCGGTGTCTATAAAGTTAACCCCTGATTCTATAGCCATTTTAAGCAGTTCATCTGCCTCATCCTGTTGCTGTTCACCCACAGATTTCCACATCCCTTCGCCTCCAAATGACATTGTTCCGAAACTAAGTTCTGATACAAATACCCCGGTATCGCCTAAGAGATTGTAATCCATGATGTTTTAAATGATTTAGGTTAAGACTTTAGTAGAAATTGTTACTATTAAGCAAGATAATAAAAAGGATACCTGAAAAGCAGACTCCACAGATCCGACGTTTATTTACTTATAAAACTAGAGATCCTTTTTACTACTCAAAGTAAAATTTGAGATGATGATTTCGAAATACATTGGTTTTGACAAGTGAATGCTTATTTTTGTCAAAATTAAGATTTAAAAGATTGAATCAATGCGATTATCAGAAAATACGACTGTCGGAGTAATTGGCGCAGGAACCATGGGGTCTGGTATTGCTCAGATAGCAGCAACTTATGGTCATAATGTCTACCTGTTTGATGCATATGCCGATCAGCTACAAAAATCAAAGAAAGGTCTTGAAAGCATATTAAACCGACAAGTCGAAAAAGAGCGTTACACACAAGATGAGGTTGATGGTATTCTATCAAGAATCCATTTTGTCGAACACATGAACGCATTTGAAACCTGTGGCATCGTTTATGAAGCAATTGTTGAAGATTTAGAGACAAAGAAAGACCAATTCAAACGACTTGAAGCAATTGTAAAAGAAGACTGTATTCTTGCAAGCAACACCTCATCACTTTCAATTGCATCAATTTCATCATCGCTGGAAAAACCGGGACGATTTCTTGGAGCTCACTTCTTTAATCCTGCACCCCTTATGAAACTTGTGGAGATTATCCCTGGTATTTCAACTGATGAGAAAGTGACAGATCGTGTTCAGCAATTCATAAACACCTGGGAAAAAACTACTGTCCTCACAACAGATACACCAGGATTTATTGTCAATCGCGTAGCCAGGCCATTTTATGGGGAAGCTCTCAGACTTTATGAAGAGGGCGTGGCCGATCATTCAACCATCGACTGGGCTATGAAAGATATTGGTGGTTTCCGAATGGGTCCCTTCGAATTGATGGACCTTATTGGACATGATATTAACTACAAGGTGACAGAAACCGTTTTCAAAGAATTTTACTATGATCCGCGATTTAAACCTTCCTTCTCACAAAAGAGATTAGTTGAGGCAGGCCGGCTCGGGCGAAAAACGGGTCAGGGTTTTTATGATTATTCTGACAATGCTTCCGATGTAAATCCCAAAAAGGATAAAGAGCTTGGTAAAACCATATTGAACCGTATTCTGGCAATGCTCATCAATGAAGCGGCTGATGCAGTCTTCATGAATGTGGCTACCGTAAAAGATATTGATCTGGCAATGACCAATGGAGTTAATTACCCGAAAGGTTTGCTGAAATGGGCTGACGAGATAGGCATCAGTGTTGTCATGGACTGGATGTTTGAGCTTTATTCGATGTACCGCGAAGATCGGTATAGACCTAACCCACTGCTTAAACGGATGGCCAGAGAAGGAGAAACTTTTTATGACTGATTTACAAGATGCGCCAATCAAAATCGTAAAGGATTTATTGAAGAATGATCCATTCAGTCAGTGGATGGGAATTGAAGTAGTTGAGGCTGAGCATGGAATCTGTACTGTAAAATGTGAGGTAACTGGGCTAATGCTGAACGGATTTAGGGTTGTACACGGCGGTATCATTTTTTCACTTGCTGATACAGCACTTGCATTCTCAGCTGCCACAGCAGGCAGAGTGGCCCTTGCTCTAGATAATTCTATTTCATACACAAAGAAGGCACTTCTGGGCGATACGCTAACTGCTCGATCGGAAGCGATTAATTTAACGTACCGAACAGGCCTTTTTGACATCAAAGTATTGAACCAGTCGTCAGATGTTATTGCAGTTATGAAAGGCACAGTTTACAGAACTAAAGATACGGTAACTGATAATCGAAGCTCTTAAATTAACCGAGCGATTTAATAACTTTTATTCAACAAACACGTAGAGTACACCAAACATCAGCTTTATAAAATATTTTCGATGGGATTAGAAAACGAAGCAAAGTCCATATACGACACGAAGGCTTTTTACAGGGAATATGTCTCAGGCATGAATTCGCAACAGCTGGGTAAAGAGTTTCAGTCTGATTCCGAGCGATTGAAGAAACTCTATCAGGATGCACTAAAGGAAAATAACCCGAACGTCAAACCTGAAAAAATTCCATTTTTCCAGCGTATCTTAAGCTTGCTTTCGTCACTTACTAAAAGGCTCAACCCGGTAAGACGTTTGATTTTTGGTGTTTCACTCGCGTTTTTCCTGGTCTATTTTGTCCTAACCATTTTTGAATTTCTGAATATTTTTATTCTTAGCAGCCTTCGTCCGCTTCTGCTGCCTCTCTCGTTTGTTTCAGTACTGGTCATTCTTTTAATTGAACTTCTGGAAAAGTCAGATGTACAGCAGGAACTCAATGTAGCACGGGATATTCAGTTGAGCTTGCTTCCTCCCTCAACCATTCAAAAAGACTCTCTTGAAATTTATTCCTTTGCGGCTACCGCACGTGAAGTTGGCGGAGACTATGTAGACGTAGTTAAAACTAAGAAAGGGACATTTGTTATTATTGCTGACGTGTCAGGAAAAGGTATGATGGCGGCTCTTTATATGGTGAGAATACAGGCGCTTGTGCATCTGCTCATTGAAAAAGACCATCCATCTCCTAAACAATTGCTTCTTGAACTCAACGATTATATCAAATCGAACAAATCTGATAAAACGTTTGTGACGGGATGTGTCGCATTCTTTCCAGACGATGATCATTCGTTTACCTATGCCCGTGCAGGACATAACCCTCCAATTCTCTACAGTAAAAGCAATGATTCTACTTATAAACTTCGAACAGACGGGCTCGCACTGGGAATGACTTCAACCCCAATCCTCGATAGAGAAATAGTTGAGAAAAAATATCGGTTTGAAGAACAAGACAGTATTCTCTTCTATACCGATGGCTTGACTGAAGCACGTAATGAACTGGGTGAAGAATATGGAATTGAGCGAATTGATGGAATCATGTCTATTTACGGATCCCTTCACTCCAAGACAATTTCAAAAAAGGTGCAATCCTCACTTGAATCATTTATTGGATCTGAAAAGAACCTGGATGACATTACCTTTGCAACCGTCCATCGAAATCCAGTAGCTAAGCTCTCAGTCAAAGACTAACTCTCTTTATTTTGTTAAAGAGAGTCCGTTTTCAACTACTTTTTCCACAGTTAGCCCCAGGTGCTCGTAAACCTCTTCATAGGGTGCAGACTCACCGAATCGATCTATGCCCATTACAATGCCTCTGATGCCGGTATATTTGTGCCAGCCATAGGGTGATGAAGCCTCGACAGAGATTCGGGCCGTTACGTCAGATGGTAAGACCGATTCTTTGTAGTTATCATCCTGCTCTTCAAAGAGATCAATACACGGCATGCTTACAACTCTTGTTGCAACGCCTTTTTCTTCCAATTGATCTGCTGCCTCAAGAATAAGTTCAACCTCGGAACCGGTAGCCATAAGAATTAAATCCGGCGAGCCATTTTCAGCATCTTTCAAAATATACGCCCCTTTCCCGGTTTCTGAGGCTGCATTATAAACGGATCGATCAAGCGTAGGAATATTCTGACGCGTTAGCACCATCACAGACGGACCGTTGTCTTTTTCGATGGCTGCTTTCCAGCAATATGCTGTTTCATTTGCATCGGCGGGTCGGAATACTGAAACGTTTGGCGTTGCTCGAAGCGCAGCCAGATGCTCAATAGGTTGATGGGTAGGACCGTCTTCTCCCAGACCAATACTATCATGGGTAAAAACGAAAATTGAGGGTATATGCGATAGAGCAGCTATTCTTATCGATGGTTTGTTGTAGTCCGAGAATACGAGAAATGTAGCTCCGAACGGAATAATGCCACCATGCAGCGCCAATCCATTCACTGCTGCTGCCATTCCATGCTCCCTCACGCCATAGTGCAAGTTCCTGCCTTTATAGTTATCGGCCTGGTAAGTTCCCTTTCCGGCCATGTCGGTTTTCGTGCTTCCGGTCAGATCCGCTGAACCGCCAACAAGATTAAAAATGTGATCAGACATCTGAGCCAATATTTTACCTGATGCATTTCTGCTGGCCATCCCTTTTTCATCAGCCTCAAACTCAGGAATTACCTCTGACCAATCTTTTGGGAGATCTCTGTTCACAAATGACTTAAAAAGCACGCCGTCAGCGGGGTATTTTTTTTGAAAATCGTGCAGTCTTTCTTCCCAAATACTTTCAGATTTTTCGCCTTTTGCAACGGCTTTACCCATTACCTCTTTAACTTCATCAGGAATGAAAAACGGTTCGTCGTAAGGCCAGCCAAGCTGGTCTTTTGTAAGCTTAATTTCTTCTTCACCGAGCGGTGATCCGTGTGATGAAGCTGTGCCCTCTTTATTCGGGCTCCCAAAACCTATCTTCGTTTTACATTCAATTAACGATGGAGTTTCTGTCCGCTGAGCAACCTTGATTGCCTGTTCAATCTCCTCATGGTTATGTCCGTCTATTTGCTGTACATCCCAGCCATAAGCTTCAAACCGCTTTTTTGTATCATCTGTAAAGGCAAGATCTGTAGATCCGTCAATTGAAATCTTATTTGAGTCGTATAGATATATCAGTTTGCTCAGTTTGAGATGTCCCGCCATTGACGCACTTTCATGTGAAATTCCTTCCATCAAATCGCCATCACTGACAATCGCATATGTAAAATGATCAACAATGGTGCTATCATCTTTATTGAAAGTTGAAGCCATAAAACGCTCTCCCATTGCCATACCTACCCCTGTACCAAAGCCCTGCCCCAGCGGACCTGTTGTCGTCTCAACACCCGGTGTCATTCCATACTCTGGATGTCCGGGAGTGATACTCCCCAGCTGGCGAAAATTTTTAATCTCTTTCAGTGGTACATCATACCCCGTAAGGTGCAGGAGTGAGTAAAGAAGCATGGATCCATGGCCCGCCGACAAAATAAACCTATCTCTGTCGAACCACTCTGGATTGCTTGGATTGTGCTTTAAAAACTTTGTCCAGAGCACGTAAGCTACATCTGCCATTCCCATCGGCATTCCAGGATGACCAGAGTTTGCAGCCTGAACGGCATCCATAGAAAGTGTTCGTATTGTATTAACGCAGAGTTGGTCAAGATTTTTAGCAGTGCTCATAGATGTCTTTGAGAGTATGGATTACATTGAGTGGTCGTAAATATAGACAAGATGGCATCTACAGAAAAATCAAAAAGCATAAAAAAACCGCGCTTGAATTGCGCGGTTTTTTTACCATCTAATTAAGTTTAAACAGGGCTTTACCGTCTTCTGGAAGAGTAACCTTCACATTCTAAAACAAACTCCAGTTCGTGTGATGCAGGATCTGAAAATTCGCCATAGTTTGCATTTTCAAATGCACTACACGCATTGCCATTTTGCCCAAGCGCCTTATAGGCAGTACCAAGCTCAAAATAGATTTTAGCCTTTTCAGTAACACCACCCGTTTCATACTCAAGCGCCTGATTAGCATTCTCGATTGCCTGGCTAAAATTGCCCTGTAAGTTTTGGACTTCAGCCAAACGATAGTAAGCGTCTGCATTATCGGGATCGTAATTAGGAACCCTGTTTAAGAGTTCAACTGCGCGACTGTAATTATTATTATCCTTTAAGTTATTGGCTCTGTAAATTAATTCCTCAGCAGCGCCGGTTCTTGCATTGTTTAACGTACGGTTGTCGCCAAGTTGCTCAGCAAGCTCAATTGCCCGATCATAATACTCGAATGTCTGATCAGTCTGACTCGGATATTGCTTTTTATGAACGATTGCTTGCTGATAATAGGCAGTAGGATAATTTGGATTAAGTTGAATTGCGGTTTCCAAACTTGACATGGCCGCGTCATAATTTTCATTTCTAAACTGAATTGTAGACTTCAGGTAGTGAAGCTGAGGCAGCGCCCTGGTTGTCTGTTGCACAACCTGCTCATCATTAAACTCTTCTCCTGCGTCTTGAGCATCTTCAAAATACTCGATTGCAGTATTCACAGCCGGAATAGAGCGCGCTTGCTGAAATTGCTGATACGCCTGTGAAGCCCTTGTGTAGTATACTCGTGCAAGGTTGGTTCGAATACGATCTGAAATATCCTGCAGCTCATTTTCGTCCGCTATCTCAAGAGCATCGCGGTATGTTGCAATGGCATCTTCAAGTTCATTTGAACCGGCCAATTCTTGTGCCTGATTATACAAGGTAACAGCTTCTCCTCTCGCATCTTGAGCTGTAACTTGTTGAGATAAGCCCAATATCATCGCAAGTAAAAGCAGTGCGGGCAATATTTTGCTGAAAGATTTCATAATAGATACGTGTTTTGTTATGATTTTTAGAGTAAAAACGAGGTTAACTTAATAAATTTTCAGTATAAGTTTCCGTCTGTCTCAGTTAACATTAACCAATTTCGCTGTAAAAAGTTTCTCAAAATGAAAAATTGGGACTGGGACGACGTTTCTGATAGAAGTCACAAACATGTTTAACGGCTTCATCCGGATCATCAGTCATATGAAAAAGCGATGTATCATCTTCATCAATGTATCCGCCTTTCACCAACTGCTTTTCTATCCATTCATACAATCCTTGCCAATATTCTTTACCGACGAGGACAATAGGAATTTTTTCAATTTTATTTGTTTGAATTAATGTCAATGTCTCAAAAAGTTCGTCCAGTGTACCAAAACCTCCCGGAAAAACAATAAACCCCTGGGCATATTTAACAAACATAACTTTCCTGACAAAGAAGTACTTAAAACTAATTTCATACATAGGGTGAACGTAAACATTGATTCCCTGCTCATGTGGTAAATCAATACCCAGGCCAACTGATTTTCCGTCAGCATTTTTAGCACCTTTATTACCAGCTTCCATAATTCCCGGGCCGCCGCCGGTAATAACGCCAAAACCACTCTCTGCTATCAATTCAGCCGTTCTTATTGCTTTCTGATAATAGTCACTTTCTTCTTTAAGCCGGGCAGATCCAAAGATCGATATACAAGGGCCCACCTTCATCATTTTATCATAGCCATCGACAAACTCACCCATGATTTTAAAAACACTCCACAGGTCTTCATTACCTTTCTGTTCAAATTGATCAGGAGGCTGATTTTCTTTTGAAAAAATTTCTGGAGCTGGCATATTATTTTCTATTCAGTTGAAATGATAATTTTAAACCTGGTGTATTTGATGCGAGCAATTGCGGAGATATTGATGCCCTGGCACTAAGATCGTCCGACACATCAAAGCTCCTCATATGGGCAAATACGTAAGCATCAACCGCATTTAGTCCATGAGCCAATACTAGTACTACAAACATCAGGTCGCGCCTGTTTCGTAAGGAGTTTCGGTTACTTTGCAGCTGACTTGCGTTCACGCCTTGAAGACGTTGAGGTGTAGGGCCAAACTTAAAATCGGTTTCCTCCCCCCTCTGGGAGTTATAGTACGCAGCTTTATAATCTCTGTAATCCTGGTGGATTGTATAAGTGTAATAGCCAATTCCGGCATACAACCCGTATACAATAGGTACTTTCCAAGCCTGCTTATTTACAATTTGTCCCCAGCCCGGCACCATCAGAGATTTAAACATAACTGACTTCGGTTTCGGAAATTCAGCAGATTGGCTTTCTGTTGCAACAGTATCCTGAGTTAAAGACGTCGTGAAATACCTGTTTTCGAGTAGAAAGTAATCTTGTTCTACTAGTGAAGGCTGTGCCGAAACGGACGTTAAAACACCACAACAAATAAGCAGTAGACTAATCCTCTTCATCAAGAATTTGTAAAAGCCGTTCAAGGTCATCGTTTGAATAATACTCAATACGAATCTCCCCGCCATCGCCCTTTTGTTTTATATTGACTTTCGTGCTCAGATTATCTCTGAGCCGTTTTTCTATCTGGTTTAAAAAGGGAGATACTTTCTTGGTCTGTTTCCTCGAATCTGCCTTATCGTCCTTTTCCGACAGAGATCGCACCAATTTCTCAGTTTGCCGAACGGAGAGTGATTTTTTCAGAATTTTTTTCAGAATACTTCTCTGATCAGTCTCATTTTCTACACTTATCAATGCCCGGGCATGTCCTGTTGATATTTGTTCATCCCTTAAAGCGGCCTGAAGGAAATCGGGCAGCTGCAGTAAACGCATCATGTTTGTAACAGTACTACGATTTTTGCCCACCCTTTCAGCAACTTCACCCTGGGTATATTTGCACTCTTCCATAAGGCGCTGGTAACCCATAGCCACTTCCAGTGGATTCAGCTCTTCACGCTGAATATTTTCGATCAATGCGAAAGCAATCATTTGTTCGTCATTTACTTCACGAACATAAGCAGGTATTTCCTCCTCACCTGCCAGTTTTGAAGCTCTGAGACGTCGCTCACCACTGATAAGTTCAAATCGTTTCTCACCGATATACCGAACAGTTATCGGCTGTATAAGGCCATGTTTCTTGACCGAATCTGCAAGTTCATCCAGGGCTTCCCTTTTAAAATCTTTCCTGGGCTGATGAGGATTTGCACGAATGTGGTTTACCGGTATGTTAAGTACCACATTTACTTTATCGGCAGGTTCTATAGGAATTGCCGTCTTGGTTTTTTCGGTGTCAGATTTTTTTTCCTGACCGGTTTCATCCTCATTATATTCAGGAAAGAAAGCTCCAAGACCGCGACCAAGTACTTTTTTACTCATATACCATCTCCTAACCAGCCACTACGGGGCTATCTTTAAACAACTTTTTGTTCTGCTGGATTATTTCTCTTGCCAGTGAGAGGTAATTTTTAGCACCTACACTTGATGCATCGTATAAGATTGCGGGTTTACCAAAACTAGGAGCTTCAGCCAGGCGTACGTTACGTGAAATCACTGAACTGAAGACCCGGTCATCAAAATAACGTTTAACTTCTTCAGCTACCTGGTTCGAGAGGCGCGTTCGGGTGTCATACATTGTTAATAAAACCCCCTCAATTTCAAGCTCCGGATTCATATGCTGCCGCACGATTTTAATGGTGTTTAGCAGTTGCCCAAGCCCTTCAAGTGCAAAATACTCACACTGAACCGGAATAAGCACTGAGTCTGAAGCTGTTAACGAGTTGATTGTCAGAAGCCCAAGTGATGGCGGGCAGTCGATTATAATAAAATCATAGTTATCTTTTACCTCTTCAATTGCCTTGGTAAGTATTCTTTCTCTTTGACTGCGGTCTACCATCTCAATTTCGGCACCCACAAGATTAATATGTGACGGGACCAGATCAAGACTTTCAAGCTCCGTTTCACAAATTGTCTCTGAAATTTTAATGCCGTCAACCAACACTTCGTATATTGAATTCTCAACCGTTTTGGAGTCAATACCAAGGCCGCTGGTAGTATTACTTTGCGGGTCAATATCAATAATGAGGGTTGAGTGCTCAATTACGGCTAAACTTGCCGCAAGATTAATGGCAGATGTGGTTTTTCCCACACCCCCTTTTTGATTTGCAATCGAAATTACTTTTCCCATTCAGAATAGAGGCAAGGTTAAAATTAATTCAAATGAATATAAGCGACTAATAAGCCCTTACCAAAAGAAGTTATGCACATATAAATGTGGATATCTTTAAAAAAATGCCCCTCAGGCTAAATAAATGCACTTTTATTGATTACTACCTGTAAGCTGAACGGATCGCCTGAATGGTTGTATGCCCGGGTAGTTTCTGACCGGCTTTAACTTTTCGTAACTGTTTCCAATCTCTCTAAGCTGTATAGAATTAGAAATTGATTCAAACCCTGAAATACGAAGAACATCTTGTCTGTCTACCCATGGCTGAATATCGGATGTCCGGGTTTCTCCAGTCTGTGAGATTTCATTACCTATTGATATAGACGCTGAACTATTGCCAGCCGGGAAAAGCTCTTCAGTTGAATTCTGTAATATGAGCGCCCCGGTGGTGAGACCTAGAATAACCACGGCGGCCGATAAATAATAGCCACTTTTGATCCCGTGCTTTTTGCTGGTTTGATCAGCAGCTACAGATAGAATTGATTCACTGATATGCTTGGGGGGATGAAGACTGGGCAGAGAGTTTAGCTTGGATTTCATTCTCCTTATTGATTCTACTTCGATTTTCAAATCAGGATCAGATGCCATTTCCCGCTCGAACTCCACCTTTTCCGCGGGGTCCATCTCTTCTAAAATATATTTAATACTACTGTTGGTATCTTTTATGCTCATACACTATTCGGTTGTTTCTCAAGCTCCTCATCAAACATTTTTCTCAGATTGATCAGCGCATATCTCATGCGCCCGAGTGCCGTGTTGATGGAAACATCAGTCAATTCTGCAATCTCTTTAAACGGCATTTCGTAATAGTGCCGAAGCATCACAACTGTACGCTGTTCTTCGGGAAGATTCGAAATATGTCGTAAGAGTTCAGATGTGGACTCATCCAGCTCAAGTTTTTCATCCTGAGCAACGGCATCATCATCTGGTAAACGATCGTAAAAGTCAGTTTTAGAATCGTCATCATACGATCCCTTAACGTCCACAAATCGTTTTTGTTTTCGAATATGATCAATTGTTGCATTATGTGCAATTCTCATCACCCATGCGATCCATTTACCCTGCTCATTATAGGTGTCATCCATCTTTGTAATGACCTTAGTGAAGGTTTCCTGGAAGATATCATTGGTAACTTCACGATTGTGCACCATGCTAAATATGTAAGAATATACTTTTGCTTGATGTCGATTCATCAGTTCTTTAAAAGCGAGCTGGTCTTCATTTTCACGATATAAAGCCACCAGCTCACGATCTTTCATCTGATCGTAACTGTCAGGGATATTTTTTGATTTATTCAGTCGCATAATACTTGTGATTTAAAGTTCTTCACGCTAATAATCTAACAAATTGCCGATCATTTACATTCGAATACGAAACCAAATGCGTACCGGATGGCTCGGCATCCTTTATACACAATAAAACACAACTGTAACCTACTTTCTATAACATGTTGATGTTATATATTCAGTCAGATCAGTTAACTGATTTCGTTGAGTAATATTATCTAACTTTATTACGAATTATACATCACAATGTTCCTTCCGCCTGGCAAACTACAATCAAAAGCCCATTAACTTCCTTCTGAATCTATTTTTCCAATCTGATTAAAGTACTCGTATACCTGCTCACCTTTTTTTTCACCAATAGCATCCTGTAATAGTGATTTCTCAGCAGCTTTCACCTGTTTTACAGAACCAAAGATCTTAATCAGATCGGTTGCCGTTTTCTCTCCAATTCCATCAATTTCTGTAAGCTCTGTTTTAACAGTTCGTTTACTCCGTTTCTGACGGTGATAGGTAATTGCGAATCTGTGAGCTTCATCCCTCGCTCTTTGCAGAAGTTTTAAAGCAGGCGATTTTTTAGGAATCATATATGGGGCCGATTTGCCCGGTACGAAGACTTCTTCAAGGCGCTTGGCAATGCCCGCTATTTCGCATTCGCCTTCAAATCCGATTTCTCGAAGTCCCTGTACGGCGGCATTTAACTGACCTTTTCCCCCATCGATTAATATCAGATCAGGTGGCTGAAGTTTTTCTTTTTTCACGCGTTTGTACCGTCTCATGACGATCTCTTTCATTGATGCAAAATCATCAGCACCGGTCACTGTTTTTATTTTAAATCGTTTATATTCGCTCTTTCTTGGCTTTGAGTCGACAAAACAGACCATAGACGCAACCGGATCTGTTCCCTGTGTGTTAGAGTTATCGAAACACTCAATTCTTCGTGGCAGACGCTGAAGATGAAGATACTCTTTCAGATCTTTTACCGACTGTGGGATACGCTCTTTCTCATATTTCTGTTTCTCAAGCTTACGCTGACCGAGATTCAGCTTCGCGTTGGAGATGGCCATATTAATGAGATGTTTCTTCTCACCGATTTTCGGCACTTTGATTGGCACTTTTTTCTTATGCTGCTCCCATAAGTATTCGGCAAGAGGCTCAGAATCTTCCATCTCCTCACTTACATATACTTCGTCCGGAATAGCTCCGGCAAACTGGCCAGTATAGTAGTCTTCAACAAATGACTGAATCATAATATCGCGGGATGACTCTGAAATGTTTTTCAGAAACCGATGGAATTTCCCAATCAGCTTACCTTCTCTTACTTTAAACAGTACCCCGCACGCCTCCTGAAGCTCATCATCTACCTCAATTGCAAAGATATCGCGGTTCACCTGTTTGTTATCCACGATTTTCATTTTCTTATTGTACTTCTCAAGAGATTCCATGCTATCGCGGAGTTTTGCAGCTTCTTCAAAAGCCAGGGCGTCTGAGGCAGTCTGCATCTCCTCTTTTATTTCTCGTATCAGGTCTTCCGTCTTTCCGGTGAGGAGCCGCTCAACTTTTTCAATCGCATTTTGGTACAGTTCAGTATCCCAGTCACCTGAACAATTCTCCAGGTAATCATCAAAACAGGAATGCCATTTTGGAGCTCCCCGCGACTTGTCGATCATCTTTGGTGAAACCGCACAAGTACAGAGATTAAAGGTTTTCCTGATTGTTTCAAGCATTCTCCGCATGTGTCCTACATGATCATATGGGCCAAAATATTTGCTTCCGTCACGTACCACCGTTCGGGTTGGATAAACTCTAGGTTTTGTATCATCGGTGATACAAATATATGGATAGGACTTATCATCACGATACATAATATTGTATCGTGGCTGATGTTTTTTAATGAGGTTATTCTCAAGAATCAGCGCCTCCGATTCTGAATCAGTGACAATGACCTCGACGTCGTCAATTTTGGAGATCATAACCTTTAAACGACCATCGTGGTGACGAGACTCCTGAAAGTAGGAGCGCACTCGATTTCTTAGTTTTTTTGCCTTCCCCACATAGAGGTGGTTTCCACGACTGTCTTTAAACTGGTAGACACCCGGGCTCAGCGGCAGATGATCAACTTTTTCTTTTACCGTAATTGACATATGAGAAACTTTCTATTTTTTCAAAAATAGTAAACAGACACCTCGGGAAAAACATTTATATTCATTGATGTTACTATCCAAGGCACAGTATCCTATCAAAAAAATGGACCATTAATATTCTTTTTTTAAATCGTTTGATATACGATAAGCCAATTCATTTTTTCTTGCACTATGCAATACACTGGCACAACTCCTGATATCCCAATTATTTTTGAAGACAATCATCTTCTGGTCGTTTACAAACCCGCCGGGCTTTTATCTCAGGAGGACCATACCGGCCGGCCCGATTTACTTAATCTTTGCAAAAATTACATCAGGACTGAATACAATAAACCGGGAAAAGTTTTCCTTGGCTTACTTCACAGACTAGACAGGCCTGTGAGTGGCGTAATGGTATTTGCAAAAACATCTAAATCAGCATCCAGGATAAGTGAGCAAATCAGATCCCAAAAAGTTCGTAAACGGTACCGGGCCGTTGTTTATGGAAATCCTCCGCCAAATGGCGTTCTAGAACATTATTTAGAAAAAGATAAACAAAAAAACATGTCCCGGATTGTCAGACAGCCAACTCGTCAAAGCAAAAAAGCAAAACTCTCGTTCACTACCATTTCCAGCACAAAATCCCTCTCACTGGTTGATATAAACCTTGAAACAGGAAGATCACACCAGATACGAGTACAATTTGCTGAGATTGGATCACCTATATGGGGTGACAAACGCTATGGGAAAGAAGAGTCCGGATTAATTTCCCTTCATGCATATTCCTTCAAACTCGAACATCCGACGCTTAATAAAAAGATGGTATTTAAGGCTGAGCTCCCAAAAAATACCCCGTGGAATTTATTTCAATAAAAAAGCCACGCCTTAAAGCGTGGCTGGATAAAATCAAAATTTGGTAATTATCAGGCTAATTGCAGCTCACTATTTATGTGCTCTGCACTCCAGGACTCTTGTGTATTTTGAAGTGCTTGCTGCCCGATTTCTTCTGCTCTGTTTGTGTCACTATTTATCTCATAGGCGGTTACCATTGGTATGACTTTACTGATTTCGGTAATCAGAATTGTGCAATCATCCAAGTGTTTCTTGCTGAGCTCGGCCAACTTATCGTTTTCGTTTGACAGTGCATGAGTATGCAGCATGGTATAGCCTATCGTAATCATCGACAGTGCAGCATAATCATCACGCAACATCTTGGAGAGTGCATCATCTCTGACGGTATCAATCATACCTGCTACTGAACCCGCAAATGAAGCAATTTTAGATTTAATTGATGACTTAACTTCTGCTCCCATCTGGTCTAGTTCAGCATTCAGTTTTTGCACATGCGACGAAGCCATTTTATCTAAATTATTCAACAATTCCACAGCTCTTTTGTCAGTCACACGGTCTGATGTTTTCTGCTTCTTAATTGCGTTCATCAAGTGACGTTCGAGAGCATGCAGGTCAGAAGTGTATGTTTTTAGATCTTGTTTTTTTTCGCTACTCATATCAAAAAATATTCTAAACTTATATTTCCAATTTGTCTCTACAACACATGTTATCTTATTGGCGTTCAATATGTTTGCATTCAATCACACCAATAATTCGATCTCTGCCGAATCAGGGAAACCAAAAATTATCCCTCATAAAATTCTGCGGCTGGCCAGATATTTAGTTGCCCAATATCTTTGACTGAGATTAGAAATCATGACACCTGAAGAGACAGACGCATGCAGAAATCTGTCGTTATCCATAACGATGCCTACATGTAGTAAATTCCTGCCTGTTTTAAAAAATACAAGATCGCCGGGCCGCATAAAACTTCGACGAATACTACTCCCTTCCCCAATTTGTTGTCGTGTATTTCTGGGAAGTTCTACTCCGAAATAATCACTAAAAACAATCTGCGTAAATGATGAACAATCAACTCCGCCTATCCCTGAACCACCTAAAATATAAGGCGTTCCTTTCCAGTCTATATGAGCCTGATCAAGCGCGTCCAGAATATTATTTCTTTGAATGGAGGGTTGGCTTGTTTGCTGTGGCATACGAGACTGGTTAGCCACTCCACATCCGGAAATGAACAGAAGCACCACAGTAAAGATTAGTGTACGATATAGTGTAAAATCAGAAGGATCACGGGTGCACATTTGTAAACGATGTTTGTATCTTAATGTAAATGAATAACAATATGATGAGATTACTTGTAAATATCGACCACATTGCCACACTTCGTAATGCCCGCGGGGAAGGATATCCTGACCCTGCAGAAGCTGCAAAAGTGTGTGAAGACGCCGGGGCATCCGGAATTGTTTTTCATCTGCGCGGAGACCGCCGGCACATACGGGATGATGATGTTCTGAAACTTAAGGATGTTGTTAAAGGTATTCTGGATTTTGAGATGTCTGCATCAAATGAAATGCTTGATATTTGTCTTGAAACTCAACCTGACCTTGTTACACTTGTACCTGAAGGCCGGGAAGAACTAACGACAGAAGGCGGCTTAAACATGAGTGTCGTTTTTAACGATTTTAAAAAGCGTGTATTTCCTGTTCTCAAAAATAGCGATATCAATATTTCCCTTTTCCTCGACCCAAATCCAAGGGATATCGAGCTTGCAAATGAACTCGGTGCTGAAGCAATTGAACTCCATACTGGAACTTTTGCGAATGCTAACAATCAAGACGACCAACTTGCAGAATTAGACCGACTTAAAAAAGCTGCAGAAATGATTCATGATTACGGTATGACGGTGAATGCCGGACACGGTCTGAATCTTGACAATCTTCCAGACTTGATTAGGCATGTACCCCACCTTCAGGAAATTAGTATTGGACATGCTCTTATCTCCAGATCAGTATTTCATGGCCTGGATAAAACAGTAAAAGAGTATCTTAAAGTGATGGCCAATGAATAATCACTGACTTTTTCGTACTCTTCTATTTCAAAATATGAACTCTCTGTCAATTACCACTCCAAATTGAATAATGTGACTGAAAAACAACCACATAAATCAGGTTATGCTGCCATTATTGGAAAACCGAATGCCGGCAAGTCAACACTCATGAACCGGATTCTTGGCAGCAAAATATCTATCACAACTCACAAAGCCCAGACAACAAGGCACCAGGTGGTTGGTATTTATTCGGACGATCACACCCAAATTATTTTTCTTGATACACCCGGAGTGATCTCACCCACATATGAGCTGCAGAAAGCGATGATGAAGACCGTAGAACGTGCACGTAAAGATGCGGACGTTATTCTATTCATTTTTGATCCTACTGATAAGCACCCGACTGATGAAGTAATTGAACTTCTCAGATCTATCAATAAACCTATTCTGCTTGTTGTTAATAAGATTGATGCCATCAGTAAAGAAAAAGCTGAAAAGAAGGTGTCGCTGCTAGAAGATCAACTAAGATTTAAATCAATTCACTACGTTTCTGCTCTACAGGGAGAGGGCATAGCTGATCTTATCAATGACATACGAACGTCACTCATTCCTGGTCCTCCCTACTATCCAAAAGAAGATCTTAGTGAGCACCCTGTCAGATTCTTCGTTTCCGAATTGATCCGTGAACAAGTCTATCTTCAGTTTCAGGAAGAAATTCCTTATTCCTGCACGGTTGATGTTATTTCATATTCTGAAGATATCGATATTGATCGAATCAGTGCTGAAATAATTGTGAACCGAAAATCGCAAAAAGGGATGCTGATAGGAAAGGGAGGTAAAGCTATAAAAAATCTTGGTATTGCCGCACGCGCATCTATTGAAGAATTTATAGGTAAAAAGGTATTTCTAGACCTTCATGTAAAAGTGCGGGAAAAATGGCGCGAAAAAGAAAACTGGGTTAGGAATCTTGGATACTAAATCAAATCATCATTTTTTTCAGTATCACTGACCTTATTCAATCTGCATCATTGGGAATACGATATTCTGAATATTTTGTTCTGAAATATATCTCCTACATACAGGCTGCCATCAGGTCCTAAGGCAATATCGACCGGGTTATTGGGTGCCTCGTCATTAAAATTCCAAACAGCAAAGTCCTCAAACTCTGCTGATGTATTATTACCGCTTCCCTCTAACCTAACGACCTGTATACGTTTACCGTTAACATTTGGACCTTCAGAAAACGTATAGCCAAAAAGAACATGAAAGAGTTGCCCCCTGTATTCATCAGGAAATTGCTGAGCGTTGTAAGTGAGCATCCCTGTAGGAGACACCGTTTCAGTCCAGACATGGATGGGGTTTATAAACTGTGGATTTTCATGAAAGCCAATCTCGTCTGGCCAGCCATAGTTACCTCCGGCTTCTACGACCATGAACCTATCCATTCCGGTAGGTCCATTATCACTTACAAGAAGGTCGCCGTTATCCCTGAAATGCATATCAAAAGCATTTCGAAACCCTAATGCGTAGGTGTAGTTATCTGATCCGTATGGGTTATCAGAAGGTATTTCACCGGTGGGAGTCATTCGCAATATTTTGCCGTGAAACTCTTCCAGATTCTGAACTTTTTCTTCCTGATAAGCATCACCAACAGATACATAAAGCATACCATCCGGCCCGAATCTCAGGTTTTCAATTTGATGACCTTTTGCACTAGGTAAACCTGTCAATAGTATTGTAAAGTCTTCGGCACGATTGTTTACATCAGTGAACCGGACAACAGATGCAACTTCAGTGCCATTAACACGGGCGGCGTAAGTCACATAAACAAAACCGTTTTCACTATATGAGGGGTCAAACTCAAGACCCAGCAGGCCATTTTCCCCTTGAACTGGAAAACCTCCCTCTATGTTCAAAGCAAGATCAGCAAACGGTTCTGATAGCTTCTCTCCGTTTTCATAAATCCAGATTTTACCGGTCTGCAATTCGTTCACAAACAGTCTTTCTGAACCATCAGGAGGGAATTCAAGAGATGTTGGCAGTGAAATGTCATCAGCAAACATCTCAACGCTAAAACCATCAGGTACTGTAATGTCGATTTCAGCCGCCTCTTGATTTGATTGTGTATCTGACTCGGTACCACACGACAGTAAAAAGGATAATAAAACGATGATGGTTAGTGAACGAAATTGATAACAGTAACTCATTTATATAGCTCGATTTTGCTTCTTAATCTTAATTTATTTGGTGTGAAAAAGTCTCGTTGCATAGAATTTTAACCCCAATATTCACATAATATAATAGTTCTTTTATGAGCGTTTACAAATTTATGTAATCCTTATTAAACACGAATTCAATAAGTTTTGAAAATAAATCTTGCATCCTATATCAATTCTAACCTATGTTGTAGCAATGAAAAAAATCAGCCAACATATTGTTTGTCTCTGTATAATGTGCATGTGTTTAAGCACATAATACGGGGGGTGTAATTTTTTTCATAAGAAATTTAAGCCCTTCGGGAATCCGGCAGGGCTTTTTTGTTGTTGTAATTTTTAGAAACGACGTTCTTTAACATTTTTGAACTCTTATCCAGAAAGGTGGAGGGACAGGCCCTGTGAAACCTTAGCAACCAGTTTCAGCAGAAATGCTGAAATGTTAGGTGCTAAATCCTGCCGATCCGACGAATGTCGGGGAGGAAAGATGAGATGATCAGGCCATTTATTAGTATAAAAGCCTCTTCTGAAAATCCTCCTCCCAATATCGGGACAAGATTTTTTGGAGAGGCTTTTTTTGTTTCACCTTCATCTTTCAGGATGATACAGTTGAAATTCATGTAGAGCCGGGTCATCATAGTATTGATGAAGATTGGAGATAAATTAAAGCTTTTTGGCTTTACCAACCCTCCCCTACATAATCACTGAACATGTTTATCACCTTCTGAAGGGTGATTTATTAACAACCAGAATTTATAAACTGACACTATCAACAACCACAAACCAACCGATCATGAGCACAAACGGACAAGATAAAAACTACAAGTACGAAACCCTCCAGCTTCACGCCGGACAGGAGCCCGACCCAACAACTGGATCCCGGGCTGTGCCAATCTATCAAACCACTTCGTATGAGTTTGATGATACCGAACATGCTGCGACCCTCTTTGCCCTGAAAGACTTTGGCAACATTTACACACGCATCATGAATCCGACGACTGATGTGTTTGAGAAACGTATCGCGGCACTTGAAGGCGGGGCTGCTGCTGTAGGAACGGCATCAGGTCAGTCAGCACAGTTCCTTACGATTATCACCCTTGCTCAAAAAGGTGACAACATCGTGTCGACACAAAATCTTTATGGCGGTACGTACAATCAGTTTAAAGTGACGTTTCCACGTCTTGGGATTGATGTAAGATTCACAGAGGACGACTCGCCTGAAAGTTTCGAAGCTTTAATTGATGACGATACTAAAGCGATTTACGTTGAGAGTATCGGTAACCCTAAGGGTAATGTGCCGGACTTTGACGGGATCTCCGCAGTAGCCAAAAAACATGGTGTGGCTCTTGTGGTTGATAACACATTTGGTGCTGCAGGTTCAATCTGTCGCCCCATCGATCATGGAGCAAATATCGTATCTCAATCAGCTACAAAGTGGATTGGCGGACATGGCACCAGTATTGGCGGTGTGATTGTTGATGCGGGTAACTTTGACTGGGGTAACGGTCGATATCCACTTTTTACTGACCCCTCCCCCGCATACCACGGTTTGAATTTCTGGGAAGTATTTGGCGAAGATGGCCCTTTCGGAAATATCGCATTTGCCATACGTGCACGTGTTGAAGGACTTCGCGACGTAGGACCTGCTCAGTCACCCTTTAATAGTTTCTTGTTACTGCAGGGACTCGAAACACTTTCATTACGAGCAGAGCGACATGCTGAAAACGCTCTTAAATTGGCTAAATGGCTTGATGAAAGCGGGCATACGTCATGGGTGAATTACACAGGGTTGCCGAATCACCCTCATCACGAAAATGGAAAGAAATATTTGCGTGAAGGACGATTTGGAGCCGTACTAACATTTGGTGTAAAAGGCGGCTATGACGCAGCACTTCAATTCATTGAAAATGTTGAACTTGCAAGTCACCTGGCAAATGTGGGCGATGCAAAAACACTGATCATTCATCCTGCTTCCACAACCCATCAACAGCTAACGGAAAAAGAACAGGCATCAGGTGGAGTGAAGCAAGACCTTATTCGTGTTTCAGTAGGAATTGAACATATCGATGATATCATTGCCGATTTCGAAAATGCATTCAAGAAGATTAAGGTTAATGCTTAGAGTGGGTGTTCAGTGGTGTGGATTGATTAGATGGAGTCACATTCAACCTTCTCAACTTCACGAACCCACTCCTGTCACGCCGATGGCGTGACAGGCACCTCCTAACAGGGGATTACTGATGTTCTCTCTTTTTAATGAGAAAGAATTACGAAAGCTATATGATAGATACCATGAACAAGGGCATCAATACAACGAATCTTACTAAAGATTTTATTACTGAAGGTGGTCACCGGTTTGCAAACGCCGAAGTTGCCTATAAAACCTGGGGCACTTTGAATCCGGCACGTGATAATGTGATTCTCATTTGCCATGCCTTAACCGGTCATGCTGCAGCAGATGAATGGTTTCCGGGATTGATCGGGAAAAACAAGCTGTATGACCCCTCCAAAAATTTCATTATCTGTATCAATGTACCGGGCAGTTCTTATGGATCGTTGGGTCCCTGGTCCATAAATCCGGAGACCGGGAATCCCTTCAGAGCAGATTTTCCGGATGTAACCATCCGGGATATGGTTCGATTTCAACAACTGTTGCTTGATCAGCTTGATATCAGGGGCATCGAGTTGGTCATCGGTGGTTCGATGGGTGGCATGCAGGCGCTTGAGTTTGCGATTATGGATCCCAGAGTGAAATCAGCCTGCCTCATTGCAATGGGGGCTGCTCACCGTCCTTGGGCTATTGGAATCAGCGAAGCACAACGGGCTGCAATCAAGGCAGATACAAAGTGGAATGGAGGAAATTATGACTTCGAAGACGGGCCTGACCAGGGCATTGCGGCTGCCCGGATGATGGCTATGATAACTTATCGTACACCCGATAACTACGACACCAAATTTGCCCGTCGAAAGCAAGACGGAACTGATCTATACCAGGTACAGTCTTACTTAAAATATCAGGGTGAGAAGCTGGCCAGGCGTTTCGATGCTAACGCGTACGTAATTTTGTCTAAAGCCATGGATTCACATGATATTTCAAGGGGCAGAGCGGATAAAGATGTTGTATTGAATCGCGTTGAGATACCTGTTCAAGTCATCGGCGTTGACTCCGATCATCTTTATCCGCTGTCCGAGCAGAAAGAACTTGACCGATTACTGCCTAACAGCCGGCTGAACCTCATCAAATCACCCTACGGCCATGACGCGTTCCTTATTGAGTTTGAACAGCTTCACGATATTATAAAACCGTTTAAAGACATTCAATCTATTCTGACTTATTGATATGAGCAAAATAGCATTATTAAGCAAAGAGCTATCAATTCCTGATCCAAAACCACAAAAAATTGATATTTTTGTTGCAGGTTACGGTGCGGTGGGAAGTACACTGATCCGACAGATTAATGATCTCTCTGACTCAAACTATTTTCATATAGCAGGTATTTGTAATTCGTCACGAGTTGCCTGGTTCGATGAAGAAAGCGGCTACGTAATCAACAATAAAACACTGGCGAATGGTGAGTCCAAAAAGTGGAATAAAGTTATAAACAAACTTTCACCCAAAAGTGGGCGGGAACTAATTTTTGTTGATGCAACCGGCGAAGAGGAAGTTGCCAATCTTTATCTTAAGCTTTTTGAAAAGGGTATTCATGTTGTAACGCCAAGTAAAATAGCGAATACTAGAAAACAGATTTATTTTGATTTACTCCACAAAACTGCTGAAGAAAATTCAGTTAGTTTTCTATATGAAACAAATGTTGGTGCCGGACTTCCGGTACTGCGCACAGTCAGGGATCTGGTAAAAAGCGGTGATGAAATAACGGAGATTAGCGGAGTCCTTTCCGGTACTATGACCTACATCTTTTCACAGCTCGAAGCAGGCCGTTCATTCAGCGATTCAGTTCTGAATGCAAGACAACTCGGATATGCTGAACCAGACCCAAGGGACGATTTATCAGGAGAAGATGTAGCCCGCAAGATGATGATTTTATCAAGAGTAAGTGGATACTCAGTCGAGCGCGATGAGCTGAAGGTAGAACCGATTACCCCAAAAATTTTGGAAAATGTTGAATCACACACATTTTTAGAACGACTTCCTGAGTTTGATCAGTTGTGGAAAGAAAAGTTTAATTCACTCCGAAAGAAAAGGAAAACACTGCGATACCTTGGCACTATGAATAAAGAGGGGATTTCTGTGGGCCTTAAGGAGCTTGAAATCGATTCACCCATTGCCCGATTAAAAGGTACAAATAACATTATACAAATCAGTACCAAGAGGTACAGCTACCAGCCACTAATTATACAGGGGCCCGGAGCAGGGAAAGAAGTGACGTCTGCAGGAATTCTTGCAGATATTCGACTAATAATGAGAGATAGCAGATAGTGCTGATTACGGCGTTAGCTATTTTCTGGGCTTCTTAAAGACAGGAACATTAGAACACGCCTCACCATACATTAACTTCTGCACGTGAGGCAGAAGCTTTTTGGTTGCATGCATGTATACTTCAGCAGGAACATCCATCTTGCTGCAGCCTTTTAGCAATACAAATTTACCTTCGTATTTGCCCCAATCCACCAGGTCTAACTTCTCCTTAAAAAGTTCATGCAGAGCTTCTTCTTTTGTACCGAAGTAGATGTTTCTCACATGTTCCTGAGCATGCTGAACGACGAGCATATAGGCCCATTTTGGAATAATGGCGTCAGTAGAGCAAAAAACGGTAAGATATGTGTCATCAAAATCTGACCAATCGAAGGCATCCATTTTTTCCCTGAACTCTTTCTCTTTCAGAATGAGCTCTTTGAAAAGAAAATCTTTGAGATCGAGCTCTCTGATGGTTATTCCTTCAGCGAACTTTTCCAGGTCAACGGTCTCTAGTTTTGACTGTTTGACTTTATTTACGATCTCAGCCATGAGGAGTATGTAATTTCTTGTAGATTCAGCTCAGTTGAAAAAAGTATCAGAGAGAAAAGGATTCACCGCAAGAGCAGGTACGTACTGCATTTGGATTGAAGAAATGAAACCCCTGCCCTTCAAGTCCGTCGGTGTAGTCAAGCTTTGTACCGGCGAGATAGAGAAAGCTTTTCATATCCACGATAAGCTTAACTCCATCTTGCTCAAAGACTTTATCGCCATCTTTTATGCCATTATCGGTATCAAAGTCAAGATCGTACGTCAGACCAGAACATCCGCCACTTACAACGGAAACACGTAAAGGAGTTTCTTCCGGGTGGTTATTGCTCCGCCGGATTTGTTCAATTCGCTTAAGTGCACGATCTGTAATTGAGATAGACATAATTACCTTTCCTAAACGGAAATTACCTGTAGTTCAGGGTCGATACGTTTTACCATGCTTTCTATAGCATAGAGCGTTCCGGATGTAGCTGTCGGACATGTTCCGCAAGCACCCTGGTAGTGAACCTTAAGACGGTTACCATCAAGGCCTAATATCTTTAACCCGCCTCCATCAGCCAGCAAATATGGACGGACTTGTTCGTCCAGCATTTGGTTGATCTGCTGCAAACGGGGATCATCTGTTTCCTGTACTTCCTTTGTAGCATGCACCTCAGAATCTTCCTGAATATCAAGCTGCGGCTGTGCCTCCCTTATTGGAGGAGCCAGTTTCCGGAGAAGGTCAGACCATACTTCTTTGCCATCCTGTGTTACGGTCACATATTTATCAACGTAATACACATTAATAACATGGTCGATATTAAAAAGTGCGCTTGCCAGCTCATCATGCTCTGCTTCTGAGCTGTTTTCAAACGATTTTGTTACGCCATTTGTGAGGGGTTCACCCAGCACGAATCTCATGGCATCAGGATTTGGTGTTCGCTCAATTTCTTTAATCTTTGGCATAAGTCAGAATAATTCTTGGATTCAAATTTTTATAGGTAAAAAACTATTCAAAAAATGTTTTCACATACTCGATTCCTTCAACAAGCTGATCAACATCATCCTTGTTATTATAAAACGACAGAGATGCCCGGGTTGTTGCCGGAACATTAAACCGTCTCATGATAGGTTGAGCACAATGATGACCCGTTCGAACTGCGATGCCCCGCTTATCCAAAAGAGTTCCCATATCAGATGCATGTATGTGATCAAATACAAATGATGCTACTGATGCTCTATGATCTGATTCGCCAATCAGTTGAAGTCCGTCAATTTTTTTCAGCTGTTCTACTAAATAGGAAACAAGTTTGTGCTCTCTTTCGGCTATAGATTCCATCCCGATAGAATTGAGATAATCAACAGCTGCTCCCAAACCGATACCTGCTGCAATAGGTGGCGTACCGGCCTCAAACTTAAATGGCACAACGTTATAAGTCGTTTCTTCGAAACTAACCTTATCAATCATATCACCGCCGCCTCTATAAGGTGGCATATCATCGAGATATTCTTTTTTGCCATATAAAATGCCAAAACCTGTAGGGCCACACATTTTGTGAGCAGAAAAAACGTAGAAATCGCAATTCATCTCCTGAACGTCGATAACTTCGTGAGGTGCTGACTGCGCACCATCAATCAGCACGACAGCATTGTGATCGTGTGCCAGATCTGTAATCTCTTTAACCGGATTGATAGTACCAAGGGCATTGGAAATATGAATAACAGACACAATTTTAGTCTTGTCTGATAGCATATTTTTGTACGCTTCCATATCCAGATCACCATCGTCGGTCACTGGGATAACCCTGATAACTGCTCCGGTTTTTTCGGCAACCATCTGCCAGGGTACGATATTGGCATGATGTTCCATTTCTGTAAGGATAATCTCATCACCCTCACTCAGGTTATTTCCACCGTAGCTCGCAGCTACGAGATTAATTGAATCTGTCGTGCCTGTCGTGTAAACGATTTCATCTTTAAGTCTGGCATTGATGAACAACTGTATTTTACCCCGCGTCTCTTCAAAGGCGTCGGTCGCGTTCTGGCTCAGAGTGTGGATACCTCTATGGACGTTGGAGTGCTCATATCTTTGGTAGTGATCAATGCGATCCGCAACCTGTTCAGGCATTTGGCTCGATGCACCATTGTCGAGATAAGCGAGCCGATGACCATTCACCTGTTGATGAAGGACCGGAAAATCCATCCGGACTTTATCAAAATTTACCTTTTCCGATATGGAAGCTATGGTTTTGCTCATGCAGTTACTTTAGCAACATTATTGGCTTTAGTATATCGGTACACCTCATCGATAAGGAGCTGATGCACAGAATCTACTTTTATATTTTCAATGGTTTCCAGGGCAAAAGCATACGTAAGAACTTCTTTCGCTTTTTGCTCGGTCATTCCACGGCTTTGCAGATAAAAAACTTCTTCCGGATCCAGCTGTCCAATTGTAGCACCGTGCGAACAAAGAACATCATCAGCGAAAATTTCAAGCTGTGGCTTTGTATTTACAAGGCCATCTCTGGAAAGAAGGAGATTTCTGTTTTCCTGAAATGAATCGATTTTTTGGGCATCCTTTCGAACAAATATTTTTCCGTTAAAGATGCTGTGCGCATTGCCATTTACAACTACTTTGTGAAGCTGGTGACTCTCAGCATGAGAAAACCGATGATCCATTGTAGAATGCGTGTCAGCAACCTGTTCACCATCAATCAAGACAAGTCCGTCAAGCGTAAAGTCAACCTCTTCGTCTTCCTGAATCACTTTCGGCTCGTTTCTGGTCAGTTTGCCACCCAGCGTAATTGTATAGGCATGATATTCTGAATTTTTTTCTACGTATGCTATGGGACGCGATACATGAATAGCACTCAGGCTGTCGCGTTGTATTCTGGCGTGGTGGATATGTGCCCCTTTTTCGACCTTAATCTCACAAACCGGAATTGTCATATACGTATTGTCAGATAGTCCAATGTGATCTTCAATAATAGTCACATCAGATTCCTCTTCTGCAATTACGAGCATTCGCGGTGTGGCGATATATGCCTTTTCAGAATCGGTATAAAGATTCAGTACATGAATGGGAGCTTCTGCCTTTGAGCCTTTTTCCAGGTGGATGTAAACTCCATCGCCAAACATCAGACCGTTATAGTGAACAAACGGATCGTTATCATAATCCACGAGCTCATTCAAAAACTCTTCAACCGCTGATTCATCAATATGGTCTGACAGGTTTCCTACAGTTACACCGTTTCCCAGACCACCGATAGAAGAATATTTTTCCTGATACTCACCGTTGATAAATACCAGGCGGCTGCGATCGGATTCCGGAATAAAGTATTTCTCAACGTTAATTGCCGGCTGGATACCTGCTTCGTTAAAAGGGAAGAATTCAGTTCTTGTGATCGGTTTCAGATCAGTGTATTGCCAGTCTTCGTGTTTCCGGGTTGGAAACTGAGATCCATTTAAATGGGTAAGACTCTGTTCCCGAACTTTTTTCATTAATGCGTTATCAGAGTCAGGAGCGTAGCCTGCCAGATCGTGTAATACAGACGATTGTACGTTTTCAGGTTTAACCATTATTACCCCTCACCATTAACTGTTCCATAGGCATTTAACCATTCGTAACCCTGATCTTCAAGCTTCAGGGCGAGGTCTTTTCCGCCTGATTTTGCGACCACACCGCCAATCATCACATGTACGAAATCTGGTTCAATGTAATTCAACAGACGCTGATAGTGAGTTACAAGTACAACAGAATCTTCACTTCCGTGAAGCTTATTAATTGCCTCAGCAACCGTTTTCAGTGCATCAATGTCGAGGCCTGAATCTGTTTCATCAAGAAATGAGAGTTGAGGTTTCAGCACAGCCATTTGGAAAATTTCATTGCGTTTCTTTTCGCCGCCTGAAAATCCTGCATTGACACTTCTGTTTAGAAATTCAGGATTCATCTCTACTAATTCGAGTTTGTCCTTGATGTAATCTTCAAACTCAAGCGGATCAAGTTCTTCACGTCCGCGTGAGGCAGCAATTGTATTGTATGATTCACGAAGCAGTGTATTATTTGTTACACCGGGAACTTCAACCGGATACTGGAATGCAAGAAAAATGCCGGCGTGTGCCCGCTCATCAGGATCCAGATCTAGAATGCTTTCTCCGTTGTAGAGAATATCTCCTTTTGTGACTTCGTACTCTGGATGGCCGGCCACAACTTTTGACAGTGTACTTTTCCCGCTTCCGTTGGGGCCCATAATGGCATGGATTTCTCCTTTTCCAATGCTGAGGTTCACTCCTTTAAGGATCTCAGTGCCCTCACCCTCAACTTCTACATGTAAATCTTTAATTTCTAACACGTTTTTTCTGTTTTTTATTTATCTGTTAATATGGTAGTTATCATCGTCTATGGAAGTCATGTGCAAACCATTCAGAAACATAATTCAGTGATTGGTATACACGATGTCGCTGATCAATTAACCAACGCTTCCTTCCAGTTTAATTCCCAGTAATTTGTTGGCCTCTACTGCAAACTCCATAGGCAGCTCCTTAAGCACTTCTTTACAAAATCCATTGACGATCAGCGAAATGGCATCATCTTCGCTCAGTCCACGCTGTTGCAGGTAGAAAATCTGGTCCTCTCCCACCCTGGAGGTCGTAGCCTCATGTTCAACCTTTCCTGTGGGATTAGCTGATTCAATATATGGGAATGTGTGGGCGCCACAGGTCTGACCTATAAGCATAGAATCACACTGTGAATAGTTCCGGGCATTTTCAGCTTTCTTACTGATCTTTACTGCTCCCCGATAGCTATTATTGGAATTCCCTGCAGAGATACCTTTTGAGATAATTGTACTCTTGGTATTCTTACCTATGTGAATCATTTTCGTACCGGTATCGGCCTGTTGCCGTTTGTTTGTTACGGCAACCGAAAAGAATTCCCCTACTGAGTTATCGCCCTGCATAATTACACTTGGGTACTTCAACGTGACAGCTGATCCTGTTTCAAGCTGGGTCCATGAAATTTTAGAGTTGTCACCCTTGCAGATTCCTCGCTTGGTCACAAAATTGAAGATACCGCCTTTACCGTCTTCATCGCCGGAATACCAGTTCTGAATGGTAGAGTATTTTATCTCTGCATTTTCCATTGCTATCAATTCAACAACAGCAGCGTGAAGCTGATTTTTGTCATACATCGGCGCTGTACAGCCCTCAAGGTAACTTACATGGCTGTTATCTTCGCATATAATGAGTGTTCGCTCGAACTGCCCTGAATCCATATTGTTAATACGGAAGTAGGTAGAGAGCTCCATCGGGCAAATTGTATCTTTCGGCACGTAACAAAAAGACCCATCAGAGAAGACTGCAGAATTTAAAGCTGAATAGAAATTATCACGGGCCGGTACTACAGATCCCATGTACTTCTTCACAAGCTCAGGATATTTTTGTACAGCTTCTGAAATTGAGCAGAAGATGACACCTGCTTCTGCAAGTTTCTCTTTAAATGTGGTGAAGATAGACACGCTGTCGAAGACTGCATCAACGGCAACACCTGAAAGCATTTTTTGCTCTTCAAGCGGGATACCTAGCTTCTCATAGGTCTCACGAATTTTGGGATCGACATCGTCAAGACTCTCCTTCTTAGGCTTATCCTTGGGAGAGGAGTAGTATTGAATTTTATCAAACTCCGGACTATTGTATTCTGCGTTGAACCACTCAGGTTCTTCCATCTCTTTCCAGGCGTGATAGGCTTTCACACGAAACTCCGTCATCCACTCAGGTTCTTCCTTAATCGCAGATATTTTACGGACTATGTCCTCGTTTAAACCTTTAGGAAAATCTTCATATTCAATATCAGTTGAAAAGCCATACTTGTACTCTTCACCAATCATTGATTCTAATTCTTTTGTCTCACTCATATAGATCCGAAAATTTAAAAATTCAGTACGTTTCTGCTGTCAAATTTAACACTTCAGTCTGTTTCTGCGTTCGTGATTCAGGGACTGAAAAGGCACTATTCTTATTTGGAATGAATAAAGATAAGCATTTTTACACCGCCTTTAAAACCCGAACCAAACTGTTTTAATATCCTGCTTATATACCTGATCAGCTAATTGAGTTTAGTGATAGGCACCATTACTGACAGTTATCAAAGGCTAAGCAATGTCATAAGAAAAATGCCCGAAGAGATGAATTGATGAACTTTCGGGTCAGATATTTCTCAACGCACTAGCAACCCGCTCGTCATATTCTTCAAGAAGCCGGACTTCGATCAGACGATTTTGTTCGTCAGCCGAAAGGTATTCCAGTCCTGAAACTGACCTGTACCTGATTCTGGGGTCTTTGTCAGTGAGAAGATCTTCCAGCCGATTTTGCCAGCCTTCACGGGACTTATCAAATTCAAGAATTAAGTTCAACGCACCCACACGTACATCATAGGGAAATTCGGCGCTCAGGAATGTATCGGAAAGTTGAACCGCCTGCTCCTGCTCACCTTTATCAGCAAGAGCTTTAAGTAGAATTGGCACCTGCATCAATACCGATTCCTGTACCGTAAGAGACTCAACCATCGATGCGAACTGATCAGTTTCAGTTACTTCAGCCAATGAGTTGATAGCATGTATTTTTAACTCCTCAATGTCGGCTGACTGAATAATAGATTGAAGTGTTCTTATGACGCTGTCGTTACCGGGATATGCTCCCAAAGCCTTAAGAGCTGTAGCCCTTACTTCCAATGACTGATCTTGCCCTACCCTCTCAACAAAAAGTTGTGCAGTCCCGCTTGCGCCTTCGGTAACCATACGCAGTGTTTCCAGGATCTCTGCTTTCACAGCAGCACTTGATTCATTTCTGATCATATCCAGTATGGCAAGCTGTAAATCTGGATTGTCGGCATATTGCCGCAAGCCAACCGCAGCCTTTAACCGCTGATTTTCAGATTCACTATTTTGAAGCTGATAAATCCAATACATGAAAGGTTTCTCAACATCCAGTTCGATGTCATCCCTGTTCAATACGGTCAGTTCGATATTCTCCAAGCCTGATTTCAGACTTATGATAATTTCATCCTGAGCTCCGGTAAATGTGAGTTCACTCGAAACCGATTCAGTAAAAGTGTACTGAGTCACTTGTACAGTCACAAGTTCATCAATTGCCTGACCATCTGCTGTGAAACGAATAGTGGCCTGGTTTGCTCCTTCATCAATATTCATACCGACATCATATCGAAATGCAGACACTCTTTCGACGACCGGTTCTTCGAACACAGGCTTATCATTTATCATCCGGCCGGTTTCTCGATATACGGTTCTTTTGAAATCTTCCCAGATTATGGGGTAGCGGGTTTCATCAAAAAGCGCCTCCTTTGAAGCCCTGACATACTGACCGATGAGATTGTTACTTGCCAAATGATATTTGTAGCGATCAATATTTTCAGCAGAAATCTTATTGTAGAGTGAATTCCATGGCTGAAGGGTGTCTTCCCTGAAACTTTCAAGACCAAGCTGATTACCAAGATATCCGTGCAAAAGTTGAATAGCATCTGCTTCCTGCCACTGCATTTCACGTAATAGAACACCTGCCCACTGCCCCATCACACCATATATAATCTGCTGTTCAATATTACTGTTAACATCAATCAATATTACACCTGATCCAAACGTACGTTGCTCCCACATGAGATCATGAACGGCTATGAGGTCCAGATTTCGGTAAGGATATTCAGAGCCTGTCAGATCCTCCATCCGCTGAATGGTTTTATCTGCCAGTGCAGTCAGTTCATCCGGATTTATTTCCACCCTGTTTGGCTGCTCAACGTGTAAGCGAATATTTTTGGAATTGAGTACTTTATTGGTTGTTTCAAAATCACTGATGGCAAAAAAGAGAGAGTTAACCGGACGGCGGGTTACAGACCGGTATTGTGTAACCTCAGTATCCACAGATTCAACCGTATTACTGAAAAGGGAACCGCTCATAACAAGTGATTTTCCAGCCGGATGAGTGAAGGTCAGGTCGTACGACACCTGAGTTGATGGATAATCAGCGATTGGCAGCCAGTGACGCGTTGATAGCGGGAGCTGTGATGAAAAAATAGTGCCGCGATAAGTTCTTAATACACCAAACAGAGGCGCTGAGGAGTAAACAACCCTCAGGTTTGCAAGCTGAGACCTCGCAAACGTATCGTCCAGGTACACAATGAGTGAATCATTATGTATTTCAAAATCCATCGTTCGCTCATCGAGCAATACATTCTCTACCTGCATTCGCACAGCGTGCAGCTGGATAGAATCACTCTTTTCAACATTGAACCTGATAACGTATGAAATATCTCCCCGTATCTCTCCAAGAGGACTTATATCGATCTGTCCTTCCATGTGTTCGTAAGACACATCAAGACGTGGATACAATGGGTAATCATACGTCTGAGCCTGGAGCAGAGATATGGAAAAGACCAACAATAGAGTAAATAACGCAGAAGTTTTTTTCATAACAAGATTTAGTCAAAAAATGATAGAATAGATTGTTTGAGAGCGGGGCTTGACGATATTGCACTGCCCGATGTAACCGTTTCATTACCTTTCACATCAAAATAGCTTCCACCTGACTCTTTCACGATAGGAAGAAGTGCAGCTGCGTCCCACAAATTCAGGATTGGATCAAACATAATGTCGGCCCGTCCGGTTGCAACCATCATATGGCCGTAAGCATCGCCCCACGTCCTGTGTATCCGAGTTTGATCTAAAAGTTTCTCGAATTGTTCAATATAACCATGTTTATATACGTGCTCCATATCTGTAGTCAGGAATGTTGCCTCTGAAAGTTTGTTACATGACCGAACTCCAGTTCTATCTCTGTTGAGAAAGCACCCGCCACCTGTAGCTGCAGATACCATTTCATTGAGTGCGGGAGCATAAATCACACCAACTTCCGGAATTCCTTTAATCAATATTCCAATCAGCGTGGTGTAAAACGGTACGCCATGGATAAATGACTGAGTGCCATCAATGGGATCGAGCACCCAAACCACATCGGCGTCTTCCCTTTCCGATCCAAACTCCTCACCGATGATTCCATGGTCGGGAAACCGACTCTTGATCGCTTCACGCATCAGCATTTCTGCGTTTCGATCGGCATTTGTCACAGGCGATGCATCTTTTTTAAATTCGAGATCAAACGACTGCTTGAAATATTTGAGTGTTGAGTTGCCTCCAATACCGGCAATCTCTACAGCAGCTTTGCGCAGGTTATCAAGATTAAAATCCATCAGGGTTTTACGATCTTTGTGGTTATTTTTGGGAATTCATTACGGAGCTTACACTAATTACTAAAGATACAATTTCCATGACCGATTCTCAGATTTTTGATCAAATAGCAGACGCGCTTAACCTGTCAGCAAAACAGATCAAAAAAGTTGCCGATTTTATCGATGAAGGAGCCACCATTCCCTTTCTTGCACGTTATCGCCAGGAGGCTACAGGCGGGCTCGACGAAGAGCAGCTCAGGGCCGTTCGCGATCAGATAGACCTTTATCGAACCCTGGAGGATCGAAAGAAGACAATTCTCAAAGCAATAGATGAACAAGATAAGCTTACTGAGGAGCTTGAGAAGAAGATTAAAAATTGCCGCGACCTGAAAACGCTTGAGGATTTATACCTCCCCTACAAAAAAAAGCGGAAAACGCGCGGTGATATGGCCAAGGAGAAAGGACTTGAACCTCTTGCCGATAAAATCTGGGGTCAGGCTATTAAGTCAGGTGATCCGCTTGAGCATGCAAAAGAGTATATAGATAAGGAAAAAGAGCTGCCTGATGCAGAAACGGTTATGACGACCGCACTTGATATCGTTGCCGAGTGGATCAATGAGTCTGTAGAGGTACGCGACACGCTGCGCGACATCATCCGAAAACATGGCGTCATCACCACCAGAAAGAATCCCGCCATTGATGAGCGCACTAACTACGAAGACTATTACGATTTCAGATCACGCGGCCATCAGCTTAAGCCGCACCAGGTACTAGCTATCAATCGAGGTGAGCGGGAAAACGTGCTGTTTGTGAATCTTGAGCTGAATGAATCTATCACGCTGGATAATCTCGATGATGTGGTCATTACGAATGATGCATCCATTTTCACCCCGCGTCTTCAGGATGCCGTTGAAGATGCCTACAAGAGATTGCTTTTACCATCACTTGAGCGCGAATATCGTAACGAGCTGACCGATATGGCCGATGAGCACGCTATTGAGACATTTGCTACAAATTTGAAAAACCTACTGCTGCAGCCTCCACTCAAAAACCAGGTGGTGATGGGGATTGACCCGGCTTTTCGAACTGGCTGCAAGGTCGCTGTTATTGATCCGCTTGGCACCTACCAGGAAGGAACCACCATCTATCCAACACCTCCTCAAAAGAAGATCAAGGAGAGTGAAAAGGTTGTCAACGACCTCATCGATAAGTATAAGGTAACGCTGATTGCTATTGGTAACGGAACCGGCAGCAGGGAAACCGAGCAGTTTATCGCCGACCTGATTCAGGCCCGGCAAGAGTCACATCCTGAAGAAACGCTTCACTACCTTATTATAAGTGAAGCGGGCGCATCCGTTTACTCGGCATCATCAGTTGCACGGGAAGAGTTTCCCGAGCTTGATGCAGCACAGCGTGGTAATATTTCCATAGCAAGACGGGTTCAGGATCCACTTGCCGAGCTTGTTAAAATTGATCCAAAGTCGATTGGTGTGGGTCTTTATCAGCATGATATCAACCAGGTTCAGCTTGCCAAAAAGCTCGATGACGTTGTTGAAAGCTGCGTGAATGATGTAGGGATCAATTTGAATACGGCAAGCTCCTCGCTTCTGACACATGTATCGGGTCTGAGCCGTAAAGTAGCGAAGAATATCGTGGATCATCGCGAAAACAAGGGACGATTCAAAAGCCGCGAAGAGATTAAAGATATAAGCGGTGTGGGTGAATTCAGGTTTCAGCAGGCAGCTGGATTTATGAGGATCCCGGATGGAAAACACCCTCTGGATAATACAGCCATCCACCCTGAAAGCTACGAAGCCACTGAAAAACTCTGTAACCTGTTCGGTATCAACATCGACTCTCTTCAGGACGAAAAGCAAAAGATCGAAGCGGCGTTTAAAGACATCAACACCAGGCAAGTGGCGGAGAAAGTCAATGTAGGCGTACCAACCCTCGAACTGATCATCGAAAACCTGCAAAAGCCAGGACGTGACCCGCGTGAATCGCTGCCAAAACCGTTGTTGCGTCAGGATGTTTTGAAGATGGAAGATCTTTCACCCGGTATGAAGCTCGAGGGAACGGTCCGTAACGTAGTAGATTTCGGAGCGTTTGTGGATCTTGGCGTAAAGCAGGACGGATTGCTTCACATCTCCCAGATGAGTGAAGGACGAAGACGTATCGAGAATCCGCATGATGTGGTGTCAGTCGGAGATATCATTAATGTGGAAATCAAATCAATTGATACTGAACGCGGAAGAATTGGGCTCTCACTGATTAAGTAACACATTAGACATGGTATGTCTGATGGCTCATCGTTTTGCATAGCCGAGATTTAAATACTAGCTATTCAGTCAATCGAGTCTCTGGATGCACGAGACATGCTATGTCTTTCTTTGCACGATCCTGTTCCCGACACCCCTCACGTGTTCGCTGAACGCTCATACGGTCTCTCCTCGAGGGGAGATTTTTTAGGATAGACATGGTATGTCTGAAGGCTAAACAATTTTTCGTAGCTGTGATTTAATTGCCAATTTCGCATTCAATCGAGTCTCTGGATGCACGAGACATGCTATGTCTTTCTTT
>CAZVEP010000001.1:0-7370 GCA_964625635.1 uncultured Rhodohalobacter sp. | reverse complement strand
CAATTTCGCATTCAATCGAGTCTCTGGATGCACGAGACATGCTATGTCTTTCTTTGCACGATCCAGCTTCCAACACCCCTCAAGCTCTTCGCTGAACGCTCTGGCTATCTCCCCTCGAGGGGAGATTTTTTAAGATAGACATGGTATGTCTGAGGGCTAAACATTTTTCATAGCTGTGATTTAAATGTCAATTTAGCATTCAATCGCGTCTCTGGATGCACGAGACATGCTATGTCTTTCTTTACTCAATCCAGCTTTCGACATCTTAGACATCCAATGTCTTTTCGCCACAATATTTCACAGAACTGTTATTAAAGCGTATGCAATCTATTTTGTATATTTATATGTTTAATTAAACCATTCATAATCACCGATTTACTACATGAATCCAGCCGACATTACGAAGCAGGCACAAGACATTGAACACGAGCACCATCTTCCGATTTACCGCCGGTACCCTATCACACTGGAAAAAGGAAAAGGTGCTCTGGTCTGGGATTATGAAGGAAATGAATACCTCGATATGCTTGCCGGTATTGCTGTTAATAATACCGGCCACTGCCATCCCAACGTGGTAAAAGCGATCAAGGACCAGGCAGAAAAACTAATCCATCCCTCAAACTTTTTCTACACGAAACCACAAAGTGACCTGGCAAAGCTGCTGAGCGACTTGTCCGGTCTGGAACGGGTCTTTTTCTGCAATAGTGGCGTAGAAGCACTCGAAGCCGCACTTAAAATTGCCCGGAAATATGGCAATAATCACAACAAAAAAGGTGATATCATTGCGGTAGAGCGTGGATTTCACGGACGTTCACTGGCGGCCATAGCTCTGGGAAAACCTAAATATCAAAAAGGATTCGCACCGATTCCATCAGGATTCAAAACAATACCTTTCAACGATATTGAAGCTCTGGAGAACGAAATTAACGACGAAACCATCGCATTCGCCTGTGAACCGATACAGGGTGAAGGCGGCATTCATGAGGTGAGCGGTGATTATCTAAGGCGAGCCCGTGAGCTTTGCGACAAGCATAACGCGCTTTTGTTTTTTGATGAGGTACAGTGTGGCAACGGGCGGACCGGTAAGTATTTCGGTTTCGAACATCACGGTGTGAAACCCGATATGATTGCCACAGCAAAAGGCCTTGGCGGCGGTTTTCCAATAGGTGCGGTGATGGCGAACGAAAAAGCGGCCCAGGCGCTCGATTATGGAGATCATGGTACAACCTATGGCGGTAATCCGCTGGCTTGCGCCGCCAGTTTAGCTGCGGTAAGAACTATTCTTGATGAAGACCTGATGACACAAGCTACAGAGAAAGGCACCTATCTGGTAAAGCAAGTGAAAGAGAAAACTGCCGGTACCGACTATATCAAAGATATTCGCGGTAAAGGCCTTATGATAGGTATCGAACTTTACTTTCCAGGAAAACCTGTGGTGATGGAGATGCTTGAGCAGTTTGTCATTTCAAACGTAACAATGGATACTACTATCCGGCTGGTACCGCCGCTGGTTATCACTTACGATCAGATCGACCGGTTTGTGGATGTGTTTGTAAATGTGCTGGAGAAGCATGGTTAATTTTGATCCAAGAAGATAAAAACCACTGCTTATTAAACTGGAACATATTGCAAAACCAAATGAGACAATCCATACTGTTTCTGCTACTGGTTGCAATTTTTAGCAGCTGCAGCTCAGAAACTGAATCAGCTGACACTTTGAAGAATTCTGAGTCTGAGATGACGCAACAATTACGCCATATCGTTCTTTTTAAATTCACAGAATCGTCTACCCGGGAAGAGATAAAACAGATTGAGGAGGCTTTTGCGACCCTGCCATCTCAAATTGAAGAAATCAGAGATTTTGAGTGGGGAGTCAACAACAGTCCTGAAGGCCTCGATAAAGGCTTCACCCACAGTTTTGTAGTAACTTTTGATAGTGAAGAAGGCCGGGACATTTACCTTCCTCACCCTGCACACCAGAAGTTCGTGGATTTGGTAAGCCCACATGTTGAAGATGTTCTGGTTGTGGACTATTGGGCTCAGTAATTAGAAAGGCTTTACCTGAAAAATGAGGGACCTGCACTATTGAAGAACATTCAATACTAACGGTGAAAGCCGCCATTTGGATGTTTTAATCAAAAGTATCATTTATTCACCTGGCAAAATGAAAAGCCAAATCCACCCAGGCGGACACTACAAATTTCTTTTTATAGTAGTCCGCCTTTAAGATTATTTTAAAAGACCTGAGCTCAGTTTTCGGTCACCGGGTATTTATTAAGTCCGGGATTTCGGTTCAGAAACTCCTCATACAGTTCAATCTGGCGGCTGGTCATAGGTACCTGTAACCCGTCAATATATACGCTTAAGATCTGAGTTTTGGTTTCAAAAGGGTCACCGGTTGCCACGAAAAGATTTGCCCTTTTGCCCACTTCAATCGAGCCCAGGGATTCACCCAGCCCCATGACTTCAGCTGCGTTAATCGTGACAGCTTTCAACGCTTCATCTTTCCCCATCCCATAGGTAGCAGCAAAGGCTGCATTATATGGGAGGTTGCGGGCGTTCTCCGTGTCGCCAGACCTAATAGCAACTTTAATACCGGCTTGCTGCATGAGTCCCGGATTTTTATAGGCGGCATCATAGGCATCAGATGCCCGCGTTGGCGTGGAAAGAACCGGCCCCGTAATAACCGGAATGCCAGCTTCGAAGATTTCTTCTGCCACTCTCCAGCCTTCAAGAACACCGGTAAACACCACGTTTTGATAGCCACGGGTATCAACCCACTCAAGTGCACTCATAATATCTTTTGCAGCATTCACTTCAATATACATTAACACATCACCCCGTATGGCAGATGCCAGTGCCTCCATTTCCGGGTAGTATCGGGTGTCTTCAGCATCTTCAATGTCTGCATACAGCTCCGCTTTATCAAAGACCGCGTTTAGATCTTCCAGTGCCTGTTCGCGAGCTTTATCGGCCTGTTCCTGAGTCTGCCTCCAGCTGCGCCGGCTGTTCGGAAAATTGATCACGATACCCTTAGACCCGGCATACATCTGGTCGGGAGTGTATCCGAACAGGTTGATGGTGGCAGCAGTACCTGGTAACAACCCTCCTTCCGGCATTGTAAGCGCCGTGGTTACACCGCTCACCCGGGTGACAGGTATTGCCTCTGAATTGGGATTTACAGCCGTTAATGCTTCCATTTGAGGCGTTATATCCCCAAACTCTCTGGAATCCTGGGATTCATCAATACTGTCGATTTCCTTCAGTCCCAGTTTAGTGCCTGAGTCAATCATGCCGGGATACACTTCACCGCCCTGGTAATCGTAAACAGTTGCATCACTCGGAATCTCAACATCTGCACCAACCGCTTCAATCATCCCCTTATTGACAATGATGGTTCCGTTTTCAATTGTACCGTTGGTAACGGTGAATATTTTTGCGTTGGTAATCGCAAATTTTCCACTGTTTTCCTGTCGGATCTCACCGGACGATTGTTGTCCAAATGCGACCAGGGGTAAAAATGCAATCAGTAGAATATGGGTTAGTATTTTTTTCATAGCTGGGTTCATTAATTATTTAAAAACTCATAGAGATTGATTGCCTCGGCATCCTGCATGCATTTATGCTGCTCGTCTGCATCAAATATCTGAACCACTTCAATAGTCGATTCAGGATCTACATACAGCCGCTGGTCGTCTGCATCAGTTTCACGATCAAAATATTTTACTCCGTCTACGAACGTCATCACGGGAATCGCGTAAACCGAGAGAGGATGACCTTCAAATATCGCAATATCCCCATCTTTCCCCTCCTCAATGGACCCTACCCGATTATCAATACCCAGCTGTTTGGCCGGATTAAGGGTAATAAGCGCGAGGGCTTCCTCGTCAGTTAGTCCGCCATACTTCTGTGATTTAGCGGCCTCATGAAACAGGTGACGGATTAGCTCGCCGGAATCAGAGTTTATGGAGGTTGTAACTCCGTTATTTGTGAGTATAGCCGCGTTGTAAGCGGTGGAATAATAGACTTCCAGTTTATAAGCCCACCAGTCAGAGAAGACGGATGCGCCGGCACCAAATTCTGCAAGCTCGGGTGCTACCTTATACGCTTCATTAGCGTGCTGGAAGGTGAGTTTTTCTATTCCAAAATCTTTGAAAACGTTCAGAAGCATGTAGATTTCGTCAGCCCGGTATGAGTGACAGTGAACCAGCACATCCCCTTCCAGTATGTCAACAAGCGTTTCCATTCGCCGGTCGTATGTTGGAGCTACTTTCCGGCGACTATTATCGGCTCTGTACTCATCCCATTTTTGCTTATAGATCTGGGCTTCCCGAAAGGAATTGCGCAGCATAGCTTCAACTCCCATACGGCTTTGAGGCTGAATACCTCTGGCGCGTGCCCCGCGTGTTGGATTTTCCCCAAGGGCAAATTTAATGGTTCGTGGAGCACCCTCAAACATCATGTCTTGTGGATTAGTAACTCCGTAGCGAAGTTTCAGTGTTTCACTTTCGCCGCCAATTACATTTGCAGAACCATGCAGCAGGTGAATCGCAGTTACTCCTCCAGCCAAAGCCCTATAAATAGATATATCCAACGGATCCACAACGTCTGCCATCTGTACTTCGGCTGTAACCTGGCTGGTTCCCTCATTAATGGATGTTCCTGCAATATGCGAATGAGCGTCAATGATACCCGGCATCACATATTTGCCCGTGGCATCTACTTCCATCACACCATTGGGTGTTCTCAGAGAGTTGCCAATTCGAGTGATTTTACCATCCTCAACCAGAACGTCTGTATTCTCAAGTGTTCCGTCCGTAATGGTAATGACTGTTGCGTTCTTGATAAGTACATCGCCGGTTGATACCTGTGCCTTAAGTGGCTGAGTACAAAAAAGAAGCAGTAAGATTAACAAGCTTAGTTTATTCATATCAAATCTGTTCATTTTTTAGTTCGGTGACTTAGTTGCTGTGACCGGAATTGACATACTGAAAGCTTCGACGGATGCCTCCCCGTTAAACTGCGTGTCTGAGAGATCCCCGGTGATGATCACTTGAACAGATTGCCCGCCGGCATCGAAATCAAAGTCAAAGGTCAGGTTTCCATCAAGAAATGTCAGGTTATTCATGTCGTTGTCCGGACCTCCGGCATCGCTGGTTATCAAACCGGTAAGTGTTCCACCGTCGTTGGTGAAGATCCACTGCCCTGTCTGAAGTCCCTGGGGTGTGCTAATGGAATAGTCCCATGTGCCCAAAAGAAGCTCTTCTGCTTCTTCTGACACCTCAGACGACGCACTCTCAGATGTGTCGAATTCATATTTCTCACCATCTACAAAGACGTACTTCACTTTCGAGTCTTCCTGAAAATAAGGCGCTGTTGTTACAACCGCATTTCCAATCTTACCGGGGTCCAATGTTCCGGCGATGTCCCCGATTCCAAGAATCTCAGCAGCATCGGTGGTGAGGGCAGCAAGCGCCATATCCTCACTCAGACCGGAAGCTACCAGCTTCTCCAGGTTACCCTTTATGTTGTTGGAAGATGTACCCATGGTTGAAAAACCGTATGCCACTCCTGCTTCTTTAAACTCACCATACTGAGAAAGGAACCGGTCGTAAGCCTCTTGGCGTCGCTCTTCCAGCTGTACCGTTTCGTCTGACTTCTCCTCGTCTTCTGAAAGTTCCGGTTCATCCGGCAGGTTTAAAGACATCAGTACTTTAATATCCGACTCCTGCAGATCTTCCAGCAGAAACCAGCCCTCTTCCAGATCGCTAAGAACCAGGTTGAATCCCAGCTCATCCTTGAGTTTCATTGCTCGTCGGGCTTCCAGCATACTATTGGTATGGTAGAATACAGCCTTTGTCTTGTCTATGACCGGATAAAATGCCTGAAGGGCTAAATCTTGCTGCGGACGCTGAATTCCACCCGGATTACCTGCATATAGCTGTTCATGCTCTTTATTGTAGCCCGCTTGGGTAAAGAGATTTCTCCATTTCGCCATAATACCAAGGGTATTCCCCGGGTAGGCTCCGGGAGCTCCGGAAAACTGGGTAAACATTGAGACGTCCTGTTTAAGAAGCAGATCATAAGAAGCTTTCTCGTCTGAAAGTAGTATCAGAGACCCTGAACCAGGAAGCATTCGCCCGTAAGGAACTGTGTGTGAAATAGTGAATCCAAGTTTCCGCATGCTTGCAATGCTGTTTTCAGTCACATCAAGCTGGCCAATCACACTCTCTTCCGGTGTGATTCCTGCATAATCATTGGGAGGGTTGGGAGTGAAAAGATTATCAGGGCGCTCCATCTGCTCCGGCCGGACAGCTCCGGTATTTGACATACCGTCGATGAAGCCCGGGTACACAAATAGCTCACCTCCATCAATCACTTCTGCATCACTGGGAATTGACACGTCTGTTCCCACAGCACTAATAAGTCCGTTCGATATCACAACCGTTGCGCTGTCCAGAACCATACCTGGTGACTGTACAATCGTCGCATTAGTGATGGCAAAAGTTTGGGTTGGATAGGACTGACCCGTATAATCACTTTGAGCAGCGAGATTATGCGAGATGAAAAGAAGGGGCAGTAATAATGCCAGTTTCAAAACATTGCGTAAAAGTAGCTTCATTCTCATTACGTTAATTAAATGTTAGAACACGATGTACTTATAAACAGGATTTAAAGCTGCAATTGTTGAGATTGCAATTGGCAATGTAATAGAAATAATTTTGATTTTTTATAACAATGACGATTTTTTCAGGTTTTAATAAACCTGGAAGAAATGAGAAACTTTTATCAGAAATGATTTACCTGGACTGAATGACACAGTGAATAATCAGCTGTGGGTTAAAAAGGAAGAAAATCAGGCAAATTGTCACCGATTCATTTAATTCCAACAATTTATTTAAAACCACGCAACCATCTATGATTAAACGTTTAGCACATATTTGTATTCATACTAATGACCTTGCAGAAACCCAACGATTCTTTTGTGATTCACTTGGGTTGGAGAAAGGCTTTGAGTTCGAAAAAGATGGAGACCTATTTGGCTTCTACATCAAACTAGGTGGAAAAACATTTATAGAGGTGTTCAAAGGCGAGCCTGCTGAGGTTGGTAATATTGATCATATTGCTATCGAAACCGATGATATCGATCAGGTTATTTCAGAATTACGGGCAAACGGATATGAAGCGACAGAAAAAAAACTGGGAGGTGACTATACCTGGCAATCATGGACCCGGGATCCGAATGGTGTCAGGATAGAGTTTCATCAATACACAGAGGACAGTCTTCAATTTAAGGGTGGAGTCTGTCAGGTGGATTGGTAGGTTTAAAGTGTTTCACAGCAGAAGATTTTACATTTAGCGTAATCTAA